>DATEKZ010000568.1:0-9215 GCA_035277185.1 Verrucomicrobiia bacterium | reverse complement strand
GTATGGCGCCATCAACCAGGGTGAAGTGGGATGGCTGGAGAAGCGAAGCGATCAAGCCTATCAGTATCATCGCATCGTGAAGAAGACGGGAGCGATCAATGTCCTTCCTGTCGATCTGAACGGCGATGCGCGGTTGGACTTCGTCGCGTTGTTCGCGCAGGAGCACGAGGAAATTGCCGCGTTCCTCAACGACGGAAAGGGCGCGTTCCAGGAGCGCGCGCTCTTCAAAGCGGCCACGCCGGCGTTTGGGTCATCCGGCATTCAACTTGTCGATCTCGATCGCGACGGTGACGTGGACATCCTCTACACCAATGGCGACAACCTGGATCTGCCAACGATCACGCCGCGCCCGTATCACGGCGTGCAATGGCTGGAGAACACCGGAAACCTGAACTTCGCCTGGCGTGACCTCTACCGCTGTTACGGCGCTTATTGCGCTGTTGGCGGTGACCTGGATAACGACGGTGATTGGGACGTCGTCGTGACGACGTTGTTCAACGACTGGATCGACCCGAAACGGGCGAGTCTTCTATGGTTGGAGAACAATGGCAGGCAGGGTTTCACCGCGCACACCATTGCCACACAGCCGACACACCTGATCTCGGCCGCGATTGGCGATATGGACGGCGATGGCCGGCTCGACGTCGTCGCGTGCGGCATGTATGGCTTCCCACCGCACGACCGGATGCGGCGGGTCACGCTCTGGAAAAACCGGGGTGTTCGCAGATGATTTCGATCGCTGGCGCGGGAATAAGGCGTCCAGCTTGAAAGCCGAAATGGATTTCACAGAAGGGGTCCATCACGACGTTCATCTGGCGATAGAGCAGGGGGCGTGGGAATCGGAATTACCCCAAAGGGGTAAATGTCGTTCAGCCCAGGGTAGCGAGGAACGACTACCCTGGGAAATCGAGTCGAAATGTTCATCAACCCAGACGGGGTTGCATCAAGTTGCAGACCGGAGGATGCAACCCTTACAGGGTTGATAACGATGGGGGACGTTGACTCAGGGTAGCTCGTTCCTCGCAACCCCTGGGCTGATAGATGGAATCCCGTTGGGATTCAGAGGGCGGCATTGATTCCGCTTCAACGTGCGACCGAACGCGGATCCTAACCGACATATTTACCATCGCCAGAGACAGCCTGAGAAACTGTTCCGTTTGGCTCAAGGCCACTGAAGACGCAGAACCGCTGCGAATGCCGCATCTGCGCTTGAATGAAGTCGCATTTCCCGCTCTAATCGGCGTCAATGTTCCGTCCCTGAAGAACGCTTTGTTGCAATGGTTTCCGGGATGATGGAAACTGCGACCATGATCCGCACTGACGCCGCGAAGAGTATTTGCGAACCGGCAGAATTGCCGGACCGCGGCCATTCTGGCCGCAGCGCGTGCGCCGGCGAACAAGTTTATCGAACTTGTCCGCCACCTGGATTGGGCAGGGCTGGTGCGCCCGAGACGGGCGCGGTCCGGTTGTTTCCGGCCCTTCCGGGCCGCATCGGACCAATTCAACTCGTCGCCTGGTTGGCGCTGCTATGCCTCTTTTTGACCGACACTCCGCTCCAGGGCGCGGAACAGAACAAACGCGGCCGCGAGATTTATCGCCAGCTCTGCACCAAGTGCCACGGCAAAGGCGGCGAAGGGGTAAAGGATAAATACGACGACGCGCTCCGGAGCGATTGGCCGATCGAGAAGCTGACGCGTTACATCGACAAAAACATGCCGGAGGATGCGCCGGAGAAGTGCAATGGTCCGGACGCCGAGGCGGTGGCCCGTTACATTTATGACGCTTTCTACTCGCGCGAGGCGCGATTGCGCAACCACCCGCCGCGCATCGAACTGGTTCGCCTGACGAACCGCCAATATCTTAACACGGTGGCTGATCTGCTCAAACACTTCACGGGACAGGAAGGCACGGCGAGTGGCGAACGGGGATTGCGGGCTTCGTATTATAGTTCCCGGAATTTCCGGGAGAACAACAAAGCCTTTGAGCGCGTGGATCGCCACGTGGATTTTGATTTCGGCACGAACAGTCCGAGCGGAGAGCCTCCCGGGACCAACGGATTCTCGATGCAATGGCGCGGGTCGGTGATCGCGGACGAGACAGGTGATTACGAGTTTATCCTCAAAACCCCCAATGGCGCGCGTTTATGGGTGAACGATGACGACAACCCGTTGATCGACGCCTGGGTCGCGTCGGGCAAGATCGACGAACATAAGGCCACGCTGCGCTTGATCGGCGGGCGCGTGTATCCACTGCGATTGGATTGCTTCAAGTTCAAGGACAAGACCTCGTCGATTTCTCTGCAGTGGAAACCGCCGCACGGCGTGCAGGAGCTCATTCCGGCCCGCAACCTTTCCACCGGAAACGCGACCGCAACCCTGGTCATCAGCGCGCCGTTCCCGCCGGACGACAGCAGCGTGGGGTACGAACGCGGCGTGGCTGTCTCCAAGGCCTGGGACGAAGCCGCCACGCAGGCGGCCATCGAAGTGGCGAATCATGTGGTCAAGCGCCTCGACAAATTGTCCAACAGCAAATCGAACGACACGAATCGTCTGGGCAAGGTCGAGGCGTTTTGCGGCGAGTTCGTGGCGACGGCGTTCCGGCGACCTTTGACCGAGGCGCAGAAGCGAATATTTGTGTCGGCCCAGTTCAAAAAAGCGGCCAAGCCGGAAGACGCGGTCAAGCGCGTCGTGCTGCTCGCGTTGAAATCCCCGCGGTTTCTGTATCTCGGATTGGAAGACGCAAAGCCGGACGACTTCGCGGTGGCCGAGCGGCTCTCGTTCGGTCTCTGGGATTCCTTGCCGGACCGGGAATTGATCAAAGCGGCGACGGAGGGCCGGCTTCGCACGCCGGAGGAGGCCGTCCAACACTCGGACCGCATGCTGACCGATCCTCGTGCCCGCGCCAAAATGCAGTATTTCCTCCACCATTGGCTGCAAATGGATCGCGCGGAGAATCTCTCCAAGGACGACAAGCTCTTTCCCGGTTTCACGCCCGAGATCATCGCCGACTTGCGCACGTCGCTGGACGTCTTCCTCGAGGAAGCCGTTTGGACCGGTTCCTCGGACTATCGCCAACTTCTCCTGGCGGATTACCTCTACGTCAACGACCGGTTGGCGAAGTTCTACGGTGTGGAGACGAATACGGTGGACGACTTCGTAAAAGTGACGTTCGATCCGAAGGAACGCTCCGGCGTGGTGACGCATCCGTATCTGCTGGCAGCTTTCTCCTATCAAAAGTCCACATCGCCGATACATCGCGGCGTGTTCCTGACGAGGAACATCGTTGGGCGCGCGCTGAAATCGCCGCCGATGGCGATGACCTTCAAGGACGAGGATTTCGCGCCAAATCTGACCATGCGCGAGAAGGTGGCGCAACTCACCCGGTCCGATGCCTGCCAGTCCTGTCATTCGGTCATCAATCCTCTGGGCTTCAGCCTCGAACATTACGATGCCGTGGGACGATTCCGCACCAGCGAGGGAGAACGGCCCATTGACGCCGTAAGCGAGTACACGACGGACGACGGCGAAACGGTACGGCTGACCGGCGCGCGCGACCTGGCGCGATTCGCCGCGGGCAGCGAACAGGCCCAGAACGCCTTCATCGAGCAACTGTTCAACCAGATTGTAAAACAGCCGATGCTGGCCTACGGTCCAAGTGTTTTGAACCACCTGCGCCGATCATTCGTGGACTCCGGCTTCAACGTGAGGAAGCTTCTGGTGGACATCACCGCGGTTTCCGCGCTGCACGGGATTGAGAAGCCGGCAAAAGGCGGTTAACGGACGAATTGGAACCACAGATGGACACAGATGGACACAGATGGGTGGACAGGCCATTGACCCAATGGAGCGCGCCCTTCCAGGCGCGCAGCGCGTTCGCTGGTCAGACACTTTGGACAATTCCAACGATTGGCTGGCTATCCAGAGTGCTGCGGGCGGGATGCCCGCGCTCCGTACAATCCGAACGTAATCCGCGTCTCAAAAACCTGTGTTCATCTGAGTTCATTTGTGCTTAAATAACGCTCCAAAATCAGACCATGAACGCCATCCATCGCCGACAATTCATAAAAACCCTCGGCCTCTCCGCGGCCTCGCTGCCGTTCCTCATGGGATTGCCCAGCCTTGGCCTTGCCAGCCCGGCGCGCCCGCGGCAGCGCCTGATCGTCATGTTCAGCCCGAACGGCACGATCCCGTCAGCCTTTTGGCCCGACGAGACGGGCGCTGATTTCAAGCTGAAGGAAATCATGACGCCGCTCGACGCGTTCAAAGACCGGATGCTGATCCTGCGCGGGCTGTCCAACAAAGTGCGCGGGGATGGGGACGGCCACATGCGCGGCATGAGTTGCCTGCTCACGGGCATCGAATTGTTCCCCGGCAACATTCAGGGCGGTTCCGACACACCGGCGGGATGGGCGAGCGGCATTTCCATCGACCAGGAAATCAAAAACTATTTCCAGAGCAAAGAAGAGACGCGCACGCGGTTCGGTTCGCTCGAATTTGGCGTCGGCGTCACCGATCGCGCCGATCCCTGGACTCGCATGTCCTACGCCGGTCCGAACAAACCCGTCGCCCCGATCTCCGATCCCTATCAGATGTATCAAAAGCTCTACGGGCAACTGAAGGACAAGGAGAGTCTCCAGAGCGTGCTAGACGACGTCCAGGGCGACCTGAAGAAAGTCCGCAAGTTGATCAGCGCCGAGGACCGGCGTTTGTTGGAAGAGCACGAATCGCTCGTTCGCCAGATGGAGAAGGAAATCAACGAAGCCGACCGCCAGAACCTTCGGGTCGGCCCGCCGTCCCTGGAGGAAGGTGTCGCGGACCAGAATGACAACGTTCCCCGGCTCAGCCGGATGCAGGTCGATCTGCTCATCAACAGCTTCGTCAACGACATGGCGCGCGTGGCCACGCTGCAATACACCAAGTCCGTCGGCCAGGCGCGGATGAAGTGGCTGGACGTGAGCAACGGCCACCATGAACTGTCGCACGAACCCGACAAGAATGAAGAGGCGGTGGCGAAGCTGGTGAAGATCAACAAGTGGTTCGCCGGCGAGTTGAACTACCTCGTGCAAAAGCTGGCCACCACGCCCGAACCCGGCGGAGAAGGCAACCTCCTCGACAACACCCTCGTTGTCTGGACGAACGAACTCGGCAAAGGCAATTCCCACACGCTGGACAACATTCCATTCCTGCTGATCGGTGGCGGGTTCGGCTTCCAGATGGGACGTTCGGTCAAGTTCGAAAAGATCCCGCACAACCGCCTTCACCTCGCGCTGGCCCATGCCGTGGGGCACCGCATCGGGACGTTTGGCAAACCCGCGCTGTGCGATGGCGGGCCGCTGAGTCTGGGTTAGCCTGACCCTCTCCATGGATCTCGTAGCAGCCGACGTAAGGAGGCTCATTCTATTTCGGCGGAAGAAGTTGGAGCCTCCTTACGTCGGCTGTTGATGAATTTTCCTGCCCTTTTTGGTCTGTTATCTCGCATTGAACGGCAGATCATGCGAACCACCGATGGATGATGCCCCGGATCGCGAAGTTGCCGCATTCAACGCGGCCTTGCAGCTGAGGCCAGAGCAACGCGCGGCTTATCTCAACGAAGCCTGCGACGGTGATGGCGAACTGCGCCGCCGGGTGGAGGCATTGCTTCAAGCTCACGAACGAGCGGGCGGTTTCCTCGAAGACCCGGCCACAGATCCGCAGGCATCGCGTGCGACTGTCCGCTTGCCGACGATTTGGACGGAAGGGTGCGGCGACCGCATTGGACGTTACAAACTGCTCCAGCAAATCGGCGAAGGAGGTTGTGGGATCGTTTATATGGCCGAGCAGGAGACGCCGGTTCACCGCCGGGTCGCGCTCAAAGTCATCAAGCTAGGGATGGATACCAGGAGTGTCATCGCGCGTTTCGAAGCCGAGCGGCAGGCCCTGGCCCTGATGGACCATCCGAACATCGCGAGGGTTTTCGATGCCGGTGCGACTGAAACCGGCCGGCCGTTCTTCGTCATGGAGCTGGTGCGCGGGGTCAGGATCACCGACTACTGCGATCAGGGCAGCCTTTCCACGCGGGAGCGGCTCGACCTTTTCGTGCACGTCTGTCACGCCGTCCAGCACGCACACCAGAAAGGGATCATTCACCGCGACCTCAAGCCGTCAAACATTCTGGTCACGGTCAATGACGGAGTGCCGGTGCCCAAGGTCATCGATTTTGGCATCGCGAAGGCGACACAAGGCCGCCTGACCGATCACACGCTTTTCACGGCCTTCGAACAGTTTATCGGGACGCCTGCCTACATGAGTCCGGAGCAGGCGGTACTGACCAGTCTCGAAGTGGATACGCGGAGCGATATCTACAGTCTGGGGGTGCTGCTTTATGAACTGCTCACGGGGCAAACGCCTTTCGCTCAGAAGGACCTGCTGGAGGCGGGATTGGAACAGATGCGCCGCACCATTCGCGAGAAGGAACCGTTGCGTCCTTCCACGCGGTTGAGCGTGATGGTCGCCGGCGATCTGGCCACCGTCGCCAGGCATCGCCAGTCCGAACCGCCCCGACTGATTCATCTGGTGCGCGGCGACCTGGATTGGATCGTCATGAAGTGCCTCCAGAAAGACCGCGGGCGGCGTTACGAGACGGCAAACGGGCTGGCCATGGATATCCTCCGTCATCTCAACAACGAACCCGTTGTTGCGCGCCCGGATACGCGGGCCTATCGCATGGCGAAATTCGTGCGCCGACATCGCGCATCAGCAACGTTCGCCGTCGTGGTCCTTGTTTCGCTGGCTGGCGGCTTGATCGGCACCATCACGCAGGCGCGCCGGGCGACGCAGCACGCGCGGACCGCGGATGAACAACGTGACTTCGCCCTGCGCCAGCTTTCACGGGCCGAGGCCATCAATGACCTGAACACTTTTTTGCTCTCCGACGCGGCTCCCTCGGGCAAATCGTTCACCGTGGGGGAACTGCTGGCGCGCGCCGAGCGTGTGATGGAGAAGCAAACCGGCGACGCGGACGAGAATCGCGTGGAACTGCTCATCTCGATCGGCCACCAATACGAGATCCGGGACGAACACGGCAAAGCCCGCGAGTTGCTCGGCGAGGCTTACGCGCTTTCTCGCAAGCTGTCTGAGCCGTCCATTCGCGCAAAAGCCGCGGCGGCGCTTTCGGTGTCGATCGCCCTGGCGGGTGAGATCGAACGTGGAGAATCTCTCATCCGGGAAGCGCTGCGCGAACTCGGCGATGCGCCTCAATTCGTTTTGCACCGCGTCTTCTCTCTTTTGCGTGGCAGCCGCGTCGCGCGCGAAGCGGACCGGGGACAGTTGGGAATCGAGAGAGTCCAGGAGGCCGACCGCCTCTTGCGCAACTCCGGCCAGGGCTCGTCGTTGCTTGACCTGACGATCGCGATGGAGCTCGCCGAGGCGTACCGCATGGCGGGCCGGAATCGAGAGGCGGCGTCGGCGTTCGCCGCCGCCTTCAAACAGCTCTCGGCGCTCGGGCGCGATGATACAGAGAAAGCCGGCACGCTATTAAACAACTGGGGCGTCGCGTTGGAGGCTTTGGGTCAGCCACTCGAAGCCGAGCGCCTCTATCGTCGAGCGATTGCCATCAGCACTGCGGAGAATAAGAACGAAGACGCCGTATCGCCGATGCTGCTCAACAACCTGGCGCGCACGCTGGGTGACCTTCACCGTTTCCCTGAAGCAGCCCAATATGCGGAGCAGGCTTATGAAAGGGCCAAACGCGCGGACGACCAGCACGTGGTCAACATGTGCCTCAACGTCCGGACGAGCCTCTACCGGGAACAGGGCGATCTCGAGCGCGCCGGACAGATGCTTGGCGAATTCGAGGCGAAGACCAGGCAATTGCTGCCTCCCGGACACATCGCCTTCGCCATCGTGGCTTCCCAGAAAGCCCAATTGGCCCTCGCACGAGGCGATGCCCACGCTGCCGTCGACGAAGCGAATCGCGCCCTCGCCATGGCTGAAGCAAAACCGGAGACGCGCCTGTCGTTCCTGTTCTTGCGAAGGGCGGCCGCTCATATGGGGGCGCTTCGGTATGATGCGGCCAGGGCCGACGCCGCGCGATCTTTAGCCCTGAATCAGGAAGCCACCGGGTCGGAAATGCTTTCGAGTTGGAGCGGGCTTGCTTATCTGACCATGGGACGGGCGCTTAACGCACAAGGCAAGCCGAAGGAAGCGCGCCTCGCTTATGCCTCCGCTCTCGAACACCTCGGGCCAACCCTGGGCCCGGATCATCCGGAGAGTCGAGAAGCGGCGGAAAAGGCCAGAAACAGCGGCCTGCCCTGATAAGCGCGACTCGCTGTGGTTCGATTCGAATTCCGCCCCTGATCTGATGGAGCGACAGAAGCAAGAGGTTGATGACTGGTTAACCCTGTCCTCTTTGACAAACCACGGGGTCTGCGTCAGCATCGGGACGGTGCCGACCCGATTCGGCCGCCGTATGAGCGACGTGACGCGAATTTTGAACGCCATCGAGAACGGCGATGCCAAAGCGGCCGATGAATTGCTACCTCTGGTTTACGAGGAGTTGCGTCGGCTGGCGGCGAGCAAAATGGCGAATGAAGCGGCGGGACACACTCTTCAGCCTACCGCGTTGGTCCACGAAGCCTGGTTGCGGTTGGTCGGAAACGAGAATCCGAAGTTCAAAAACCGAGCCCATTTCTTCGCGTCGGCGGCCGAAGCGATGAGGCGAATTCTCATCGACCGGGCCCGTCAGAAACGGGCCCTCCGCCGCGGCGGGGGGCAGCAGCGCGTGAATCTGGACGAGGTGGAAGTGGCGTCATCGGATAGCGACGATCAACTCCTCGCCATGAATGAGGCGCTCGACAAGCTCGCGGCGCGAAACCCACTCGAATCCGAAGTGGTAAAGCTCCGCTACTTTGTCGGCATGACCAACGACGAAGCCGCTGAAGCGCTGGGCATCTCGCCACGCACCGCGAAGTACTACTGGACCCATGCCCGAGCCTGGTTGTACCACGCCATCACTTCCACTTCGGGAATATGAAGGCTGCGCCCGGGAACGGGCGCACTCCGGTTCAAGGGCGCAATACGCCCAAAAACCACGGCGTTCTTCCCATGAACCGTTCCGATTCAGGCGGTGAGTTTGCAGTGTTCAAGCTCCGGTCAATTTTAAGCACGTTGGATTTCTGCCAAACTGGGCAGAACCACGCGGCCCAATTGTTTGGCCAACCGTTGCAACGCCCGTCGCTT
>DATEKZ010000567.1:0-3560 GCA_035277185.1 Verrucomicrobiia bacterium | reverse complement strand
CAACGGGTCGATCTGAGTCTCGCGGACCTGATGGACGCCGATCTGCAAAATGCCGATTTGCGAAACGCCGATCTCTTCGGCCTCTTTGTGTTCCGTGCGGATCTTCGCGGCGCCAATCTGCTCGGCGCGAATGTCCAGTTCATCGATCTGCGCCAGGCCAAATTCGATACCAACACCGTTGTCGATGCGAAGACGCGCCTGGTCTGGGAGATCGTCAATGAGGGTGTGGCCGGGCGTGATCTGAATGGTCGGGACTTGAGTAGAACGGTGCTGGCAGCGGGCAACTTCAGCGGCGCCACGCTCACCAACGCCAACTTCAACACTTCCGTTCTGAATGGGGCAACACTCACCAATGCCAACCTCACCGGCGCGAGGTTCTTCGATGCGGGCCTGACCGGCGCGGATCTGAGCGGAGCGAATCTCACGGCGGCGGATTTCACGCGCGCCATTCTCAATTCGGCAAACCTGACCGGCGCCAATCTGACGCGCGCAGTCCTTCGCAACGCGGAGATCACCGGCGCCAATTTTACCGATGCCGTCTTCAACCAGACCGTCATGCCGGACGGAAGCATTCGGTCGGATTGATCCGCAGCATCGATGTTCGCAGGGCCTCACTCTGTCGCAAAAGAAGGAATAAACGTCCCGATTCAGTCCAACTTCCCTCGCGTCGCGTCGCTTCTTACTTCTGGGAGAAAGCTCCGACCCGGCGTCGCGGGTGGTCCTGGGCATTATCCCCTTTGTTTTGGCTGCGCGGCGACGAACCGGAGCTTGGGCGGCGCGGACGGGCGTTCGTTGGTATGAAACGAGCTTGGCAAGCGGCTAATGAGCAAACGCCAGCATCAAACCGATTTTCTGAAGGCGCTGATCCTTCATGCCGACAACGCCGAGCGCGAGAATCTGCTGTCCCGGATGGCGAAGGCCGAACGGGACGAGCACTGCACCCGCTGCGCTTTGATTCTGGTGTTCATCGCGTCGTTCGTTTCGTTTTGCGCGGTCTGCTATTCGGTGGTGTTGCTGCCTGATCTGCTGCGCGGTCCTTCGCCGACTATCCTGAAACTCCTTTGTCTTTTTGGTCTGGCGACCTCGATTTGTTCGGTCGCCTTTTTCTTTTGCTGGCTCTGGTATCGGGGAATCCTGAACGGGTTGCAGAGCGAGTCGCGCCATTTCATCCTGTCCCTTCTTGAGAACCGGAGCCAGTCGGGTCCCGGTCGCATGCGTCTCGTCGCGTTGGGGCAAAACCCATCCTGCGCGCGCGGCAACCCTCTCCCTTCTCCCTACGTTGCCGCGTCGAACCCGCAGGCGTATTGGGAGCTGTTCCGATTCAAGCGGGCGTCCTAAGCCCGCGAGCACGGCTTTTGGGGCGCATCCGGTCCGAAACCAGCCTTCCGGTCCTCAGGAACGCCGCATTCGTGCGGCAGATCAGGGCGGGGCGATCGCAGTGTGAACTGTTCAGGTCAACCTTTGTCGCCGCGATGTTCAGTCGGAGCGTCCGAAGCCGGATTCCAGAACGCGCTGCCTTCGGAAAGCAATTTCAACCCCACTTCCTTCAGAACCGAGTCGGGCACTTTGACGAGCGGTTCATAGAACGGATGGTGCGAGGCTTTGTAGGGATTATTGTGGCGCGTGTTGTAGCAACAGAGCAGTGACCAGCGCGGATGCGGTGACTTGTTCTGGTCGGACCGATGCAGCGTGTTGCTGTGGAAAAAGAGCGCGTCACCGGGCGCCAGCTCGCAGTAAACCAACTCCATGACTTTCAAGGCGGCCTCGACTCGTTCCGGATCGGCGCCCGTTTGATCGCCGAAGCGGCCATGTTCGATACGGCCCAGGAGATGCGACCCCTTGAGGACTTGCAGGCAACCGTTCTCCCGCGTGTTCGGGTCCACCGCGATCAGGACGGACGCCAGGTTGGGAAAGAGGCATCCGTTTTGATACCAGTAACCGTAGTCCTGATGCCACTCCCAGGCCCCGCCGGTGAACGGCTCCTTGATGCTCATCTTGGAGTGCCAATGATAGACCTCGTCCTCGAGCAATTGTTCCATCGCATCAACAATCCGGTGGCTGCGGGCAACGGTGCCAAAGACATCGTCGCCGGCCTTGTTCCAAAGCGCCAACCTGGCGACGCCACCCTGGCTGTCCTTTCGATCGTAGGCGTGCTGCTGGAGCGCCTGGTCGGTTTTGGCGGCCTGACGAAGGATGTCCGCCTCTGCCGCATCAAACACGCCGCGCACGATCAGATAACCGTCGCGCTGGAACGCGGCGACCTGGGTGTCGGAAAGAATCTTGTGGCAGGCCGTTGTTGGTTTGGATTCGCCCGGCATGGTATGCACTCCGCTCGGCCGTGAAATCGCGTCGGAAAATCACGGGGATCTTGCCGGCAACGGGGTCAATAGTCAAAGTTTGTTCCTGTCGGTCTTTCGCGTCCTTTGGCGTGTTTAGCGGGCCTATGTCGGAGCAAGCTGCCCGGGTCTCACGCGCGGCTGACAAAACGGTGTCGAGTCGATAATCTTCACGGATCGGCATGAAGAAATACGACCTGAATTTTTCGACGGGCGCTTTTCTCCTGGTTCTTCTTCTGTTCTTCGGGGTGTTCCTCTTTTACCCCGTCAGTTTCATGTTGAAAGGCGCATTTTTTGCCGATCGGAAGTTAAGCCTGAAATATTTCGCCTTCCTTCTGGGGAGTCCCTTGATGCGCGAGTCGCTTCTCAACAGTTTCTCCATCGCCCTGCTCACGACGCTGCTGACGACGCTGCTGACTTTGCCGCTGGCGCATTTGATGACGCGATTCACGTTTCGCGGGAAGGCATTGCTGAGCGGCCTCCTGCTGGTGCCGATGATCATGCCGCCCTTCGTGGGTGCGATTGGACTGAGCCAGCTCCTGGCAAGGTTTGGTTCGCTCAACCTGCTTCTCATGAAGATTGGCATCGTCGCGCCGGACCGGCCGGTCGATTGGCTGGGGCAGGGCTTCTGGGGAATCGTCATTCTCCAGGTGATGAATCTCTATCCGATCATGTTCCTCAATGTCTCCGCGGCGATGGCGAACATCGATCCATCCCTGCGCGAGTCGGCGCAAAACCTCGGCGCCGGCAGTTGGCGGTTGTTCCGAACCATCACGCTGCCGTTGATCCTGCCGGGTTACTTTGCCGGCGCGGTGATCGTATTTATCTGGGCGTTCACGGACCTCGGCACGCCGCTGATCTTCGGGTTTTCGCGCGTTGTCCCGGTGCAGATTTTCGATGCGGTGAACGAGATCAACACCAACCCGGTGGGTTATGCGCTCGTCGTTTTCGTTCTCGTAATGACCCTCGTCCTTTTTCTCGCGAGCAAGAAGGCGCTCGCTGGACGGCGTTACGAGATGATCGCCCGCGGTCACACCGCCGCCGCAGAAGCGCAGGCGACGTTCCGGCAGACGATTGGTATTTGGATCGTGCTCGCGCTCGTAATCGGCGTCGCTCTGCTGCCGCATATCACGGTCGTCCTTCACTCCGTTGCGCAGCGATGGTTCTTCGCCGTGCTGCCGGCGGACTGGACGATTGCCAACTATGGCGAGATCTTCGCTCACG
>DATEKZ010000566.1:0-8532 GCA_035277185.1 Verrucomicrobiia bacterium | reverse complement strand
TGATCGCACGGTCGCGGGCATTATCGTCGGGCCGATACTTTTCGTGTTCCTTGCGGTGGTATGCGGCTTTCGTCTCGTCTCCGAGCTGGGCAAAGATCAAAGCAAGATTGTAGTGTGCGGTCAGGTTCTCTTCGTCCAGCACGAGCGTCTTCCGGAACTCCTCGATCGCCTTGTTCAGGAACTCCTTCTGCCGCTCGGGATTGCCGCGCTCCATCTTGGCGCGCTCAAAGTAGGTTTGTCCCAACTCGTTGATGACTTCGTAATCCTTGCTGAAGTCGAAGCCGCGCTTGTCGAGTTCCGGGTAGCGGTCTTCGAGGATGCTCCGGAACTCCGTGATCGCCTTATCGAGAAACCCGTTCTGTTTGTTCACCAGTCCGTTGAACCACGCAATCGTCCACCGCGGCGCGGGCGGATCGGCCCTGGCGGCCCGCTGCAACGCAGCGACCGCGTCTTCGAGCCGCCCTTCCTTGTAATAGACGCGTGCCAGATTCACCGGGCCGTCGGCGCGTCCGAGCTTCTCCACCTGTTCGAACGCCTGCGCGGCCTGAATGAGCTGTCCCTTCTCGCTGCCCTTGTCGCCTTCAAGGAACAGCCCGATGCCGTAATCGTTCCAGCGCTGCCACTCGGGGATTTCGGATTTCGAATTTCGGATTTCGGATTTGAAGTCGTCTTCAATCGGGAACGTGATCTGATCGGACGCGATGGTGGTGACGGGCAGATCGTTCGTCACAGTGAACGGCGCGCCTTTCGTGTAGTTCGTGTTGAACACGTAGTTCATGTAGATGGTGTCGAACTTCCGGTATTGTAACTTCACCTCGACCGTCAACGGTTCGCGTTGGTTTTCGGGAACAACCAGATCGTAGTGCACGACCTGTCCCGCCCCCGGCGGAATCTGATGATTGTAAAGCGGCGTAAAGATGTCCTGCGGATTGCGGCGATCGACGCGGTTGCCGTCGCGGTCGAGCATGAAGACGTTTACGAAGTGCGACCAGGAATCGACCTCGTTGTGCGGTCCGAGCCCGCCGCTGCGGCCGACGATCTTGTTGCCGCTCGTCACCTTCGTGTCCACCCAAACCTCGTTGGAATCCACCGTGCCCTGCGTGAACGGATGGCCCAGCTTCATCGTGCGCAAGACGACTTCGAGCAGATAGCGTTGGCCTCGTTTGAGCGGGGGAACCCCGGGCCGCAGCGGCGCCGTCAACGGACGATCGATCGTCCCGCCTTCCTTGATGCCAAAGATGTCCACGCGCAACGTGTCCTTCAGAAACGCCTCGTGAATCTTCACGATGTCCGGCTGGCCCCGGATGTGGGCGATTCCGGTGTTGGCCGCCGGAAAAAGATGGTTGTGAATGTATCGAGTGGACGTGTTCGTCGGGTTGAAGAAATTCGCCCCGAAATCCTCGGATGCCTTCAGCGGCATGTGGCAACCGGCGCAGTTCTGCACCGCCTTTTCAGGATAGTAAAAGCTGCGCGCGCCGTGCCCCGAGACGCCGCTGAGCAGGTAGGTGTCGTAATGATTTTGGCCGCGGAGGAACTCCTTGTACTTTGTCAGTTCCTGCGGGAGGCTGACCTTGTGGCAGGTCGAGCAGAACTCCTCCGATTTCATGAACGGCTTGAGGAAGGTTTTCTTGTGAAACTCGGGCTTCGCCTTGACCAACTGCTGGTTCACATATTGAAGCACGCGATTCGTGCTGTACGCGAATGGGTAGTGAATCGGCTCGTCAATCGTGTAGTCCGCGTTGCCCCGGGTGCTGTTAACGTGCGTGATGGCGTGGCAGGCTGTGCAGGTGATGCCAGCCTGGGACGTTGGATGGTTTACGTCGTCGAAGTTCGGATCGTCAAACGCCCCGCTGAAGAAGGGGACGACGTCGTGACAACCGGCGCACCAGCGTGCGGCTTTCACGTTGCCGTCGCGTTTGAGCGCCACCTGCCGCGTCTCGCGCACGCTGAACAAGTACGGCTTGTTGTTGAACGAGCTGAAGCGGTGCGCGCTGTGGAACCAGCCCTTGTAGGCGTCCTCGTGACACTTCAAGCAATAGTCATCCATCATCATCGTCTTCGCCGGAATGAAGTTGCCGGACGCCGTGCGGGCCAGCGACGGTTCGAAGTATTTTTTCCCTTCAACCGAACCGACATGGTTTTTCTGCGGGTGTTTCGAGTGCAGGAACACCATTCCGAGAACGATGACTCCGACGGCCACGCCCCAGCGCAACCCGACCTGCCATTTGATCCGCGGCCCGGCCAGCCGGTGCAGGATGTACAACCATAGGGCGAGAATCGGCGTGATGACGTGCGCCCAATAGGCAAAGGAGCGCATCTGCGGGTTCTTCAGTCCAACGTTCTTGAACTGGAAGATGTCGATTCGCGTGAGCAGCAGCCCCGTGATCAAAACGATGAGGCTCGTCGCGAAAAGCATGTAACCCACCTTTGCCGCGCGCCGGTTGGGCCGGTCGTGCGCGTTCTTGATGTGGATGATTCCGAAGATGACGATCGGCAGGACGATCAGAAAGCCCAGAGCGAGGTGCGTGCCGAACATCACCATGTAAAACCAGTTCTGGTAGGTCTGGTTCGGATCGCCCTGGCGCCACTCGAGGAACGTGATGGCGCTCAGATAGACCGAGTTGGCGGCAAGAACGGCTACCAGCCCGAAAATGAACAGCAGCAGGACGCGAAGCCTCGGTCCCACCGCCCGCACATATTTTTTTCTGGGCGCGCGGTTCGCTGGATCAGGATTTTCGCTCGGCATGGGCGTTGGCTATTCGATCGGACAATTCGCCGGAGAATTATGCCAATTTTAATCGCTCCGCCCATATCAAAGTAAGGGTTTGGGGCAAAACGCCCGATTTCGGGGGTGAGACGGTGATTATCCCGACCGTTGGTTGTGGTGCGGTTTGTACCAGCAGCCTGGCAGAGGAATGGGGGCAAAGGAATGATTCCCTGGGTTGTCACCGACCTCCAGCAAGCCGGAGGCATAAACTGATGAATGGCTCAAAGCCGTCCGACTTTCGGCCATGCTCACGCAACGGTCGAAGACGAACGCCCGACGCCGTTGGAGTGGATCCTTTCCCCACCCCGTCCCTCTCCCTTGAGCCGTAACGATGCAGTTAGAGAAATGGCTCGCCCTCACCCTAGCCCCCCCAGGAGAGGGAACTCCCTTCGGCCACGCTGGGACGAATCACGGGATGGTGAAGTTATCGGAGGCGCTCGAAAGCTTCTCCCTCTCCCCGGGGCTGCGGACGAAGTCTCGGCGAAAGACAGAAACTCCCTGGGCCGGGGTGAGGGCGAGCGTCTTATCCGACTGAATCGTTACGGCTGA
The DNA here is from genome assembly GCA_035277185.1 of Verrucomicrobiia bacterium. GTDB lineage: Bacteria > Verrucomicrobiota > Verrucomicrobiia > Limisphaerales > AV2 > DATEKZ01. Next base: position 5,216 of record DATEKZ010000566.1, on the reverse strand, counting down.
GGGAGAGGGACGGCCTGCCCGCCGTAGGCTTGGCGAAGGCGGGGGTGAGGGGGAAGGAAGCACGCGAATATCCGCTGGCTGCAAGATTTTGAGATGCGCCCTGTTTAAACTGAGCCACACCCGACCGTTCGCTGGCTTGCTTAACTGCAGCCGCGCGGCATACTCGATGAAACTCAAATCCCAAAGTCTATGGACCACTATATCGAACGTGTCGTTGACCTTCTCGATCCCGCTCTGAATCGCATCCACAATATGACCGCGGACGAAGCGCGCCGGCGCGTCCTGTCTGCCGAACCCGGGGCCGTCCGCGAGATCGATGGCTCCTTCGCTTTGCTCGCGCGCGACGGCAAGACCGTCCGCATGGCTCGCTCGCTCGACCGCCCAATGCGTTACTTCCTCGCCAAACGCGCTGAAGGCCCCGCTCTCATCGTTGCCGATCGCATCGACGCCATTCACCTCCAACTCAAGGCCGAGGGCCTCGACAACCAGTTTCATCCCAGCTACACGCGCATGGTTCCGGCGCATTATGTGATTGAGATCCAGCTCGTCGGCTGCCCCGATCCCGATCCGACCTACACGCGCTTCTTCACGCCGCAACGCAACGCGTTGCCGACCGACCTTGATGAGATCGGCCGGCGCTACATCGGCGCGCTCGCGGATGAAATCGCGAAGTGGTTGGTGGGAATTTCGGCGTCGCTTTCCCCTCACCCTGACCCTCTCCCCCGGGGAGAGGGAACAGCCGAAGCGGCGTTCGAGAACCAACGACGCGCGCCAGCAGAGGGCCGGGGATCGTCGCTCCCTCTCCTGGGGCTGCGGACGAAGTCTCGGCGAAAGACAAAAGCCAACTCGGCCGGGGTGAGGGCGAGCCAATCCCCTGACTTTATTCTTCGAACAGAGGGACAGCGTGAGGGAAGTAGCGCAACGCCCATTGGAGTCTGTTTCTCCGGCGGCATCGACAGCGGCTCCGTGTTTCTCGTGACCTACCACGTCATGCGCAAGCTCGGGATGAACCCAAGCCGGTTGAAGGCGTTCACGTTGAACTTCGGCGATGGCCCGGACTCTCAGCAGGCCCGCGAGTTCCTCGACCGTCTTGGCCTGGGCCTTTTCCTCGAACCCATCGAAGCCGACCTCGATTCTCTCGACGTGGCCGAAACCATCCGCGTGCTCGAAGACTACAAACCCCTCGATGTCGAGTGCGCCTCGATGGGCTTAACCCTTTGCCGCGGCATTCGCGAGCGTTATCCGGACTGGAAGTACCTGGTCGATGGGGACGGCGGTGACGAAAATTTGAAAGACTATCCGATCGAGGAGAATCCGGAGCTGACCATCCGCAGCGTGGTGAACAACCTGATGCTCTACCAGGAAGGCTGGGGCGTCGGACGCATCAAACACTCGCTCACGTACAGCGGTGGCCTGAGCCGCAGCTACGCCCGCACCTACGCCCCGGCGAAGCATTGCGGTTTCGAGGGTTTCAGCCCGTTCACACGCCCGAACGTGATCGAAGTTGCCGAAGGTGTTCCGTTCACCACGCTGACTGACATGTCGGTGGAGAAGCTTTACTCGCTCAAAGGCGAGATCGTTGCGCGCGGCGTGAAGGCGATCACGGGTTTTGAAATGGCGGTGTTTCCGAAACGCCGCTTCCAGCACGGCGCCGTGCCGAAGGAACGGCTGCGTCAACGGTTGCCGGAGGAGGAGACAGTGTTGCGGAGACAATTCCTGGCGATTTACCAATAGGTCGCAAGGGGTGGGCCGGCATTGTGGCCCTGACTTGACGGACCGCGACCGGTCCCTCGGTCGCAGCAGCCCCGACAGCGCAAAGCTCTGGATCCGCCAGAGGCGCGGTTGTTGGACCGGGGATTGGCTCGTTCGGACCGCGGCCTTCCAGACCGCAGCGCGTCCGCAGCCGGATAGGTTTGGAAAAACTTCTACGCTACGATTCCCGCCTGTTCGGAACCGCTGCGGCCTGGAAGGCCGCGGTCCGCAAAACTCGCGCACGCGTCGAACACTCTCACGCCGACGGGAGCGACCGGTCCCCGGTCGCAGCGGCCTCGCCAGGACGATGACGCTGGAAGTGCTACCAACTTCTTTGGCTTTCACAAACGCTGCGCGCCGGGACGTCGCGCGGTCCATTTGACCGCCGCGCACGGCGCGTTTCAAATACATCATCCCCTTCGGCCGCTGACTCGCGAAATGGAAAGAGAGCTGCGAACGGCAGGCATATCCGCCTTCAGACGCCGACTCCAGCCGTGTCAAGGCGCGGTGTTGCTCACCATACGCTCCTGTTCCCATTGAGAAAAATCTCCGTTCGGCGCGGTGTGGATTTCGGAGTGCCCGTCGGCGAAGCCGTAAGCCTTGGTCGGCTTGCCTTCTGGAGAATATCGGATTTCCTTCTCGCGAATAATGATCGTGCGGGCGGGCTCCGGGATCTCACTCAACTTTCCGGTGTGAACAATCTCGAATTGATCGCTGGAGAGGTTTCCGATGTTCCCTCCGCCGTAGTACGCCTGTGCCCGCCCAAAATCCGCAGGGAACCTGCCTTCGTTGTCCTCGGCAAACAACATGAACGCAAGGACCCAGTGCTTCACATAGTTCATCCGTTCGATGGCCTGGCTTTTGAATTGATCCTGCTCGGGCGACTCAGCTTCCCGCTTCCCGGCGGTCGCAGCGACTTTTCCCAGGGCCCCTCTAAGCTGTGCGTTCTCGGCCACGAGTCGCGCCGCATCCTCTTTCTCACGTCGGAGCCTGGCTACCTCGGCCCGCAGTCGGTGGAGTTCGGCAACATCGCGGCGAAGCCGTTCCAATTCGTCCCCGTCCGCCCGCAGGCCGGCAAGTTGCTGGTTTGCAGAGCGGAGTTGTTCCAGTTGCGCAGACTGTTCGCGCAAGACCTCGTTCTCCGCGCGGAGTCGGGAGAGGGATTGTTGTTGAACCACTACCGGAGTTCCGGCGCCGACAACGACGGCAGCGGCAAGAAGTCCCGCTTTCAATTTGGTCATGCTCATAAGATTCAGGAGATTAAACGTTGAACCGGCGGCAGCCGTGGCGGCGCCGGCGATAACCGCGGTCGAGATGGTGCCGGCCAATGCCGCCGGAGCCGCCTGCACCGCGCTCCCGGTCAGCGCGCTTGCCAGTGCCGCCGACGACAGGGTCACGCCGCGGCGAAGGAGAAACGCGCGGAGTTTTTCCAGCGCAGGCGTGACGCGCTTCTGCGCCGCAGCTTCACTGGTGCCGAGCGCGGTTCCGACAGCCCGGAGGTCTTCGTTTTTGAAGAACCGCAGCACGAGGGCGTCGCGATCCGCGTCGCCCAGGTTCGTCATCGCCTCATCCAGTACCGGACGGATGCGGTCCCAATCGGGTGAGGATTCGCCAGGGGGATCAAGGAGTTGCATGGCCTGCCTTTCGCGGTTTTGACGGCGGCGTTCATTGCGGAGGAAAGTGAGCGCGGCGAACCGCGTGCTCCGGTAAAGCCAGCCGGCCAGCACGACGTCGTCCGACAGCGATTTGGCTTTGCGGGCAAGGTCGGCAAAGACGCTTTGGGCAACGTCGCGCGCGAAGTCAGGCTCGATCACCTGGCGCAGGGCGGCGGAATAGACCAGATCCGCGTGCCGGCTGACCAGCTCGCTAAACGCCGTTTCGGAACCGTTGCCGGCGTATTCCCGCAGAAGTTGCGCGTCCGTTTTCGTCTGCATCCACTGATTAGACAGCCGCCGAACGCCAAATCCGACAAGGTTTTTCCGGCCTCCTTTTGGCTGCCTTCCTGCAATGATTGCCGCGCCCCGAATCCCAACGGGATTCCGTCAGTCAGCCCAGGGTTGCGAGGCACGAGCTACCCTGGGTCAACCGTCCAAAGAATCCCCAACCCCAACGGGGTTGCATCACCGTTTCGCCCCATTTGATTCAACCCCTTCAGGGTATTTGAATTCATGACACGAAACCCAGCGTAGCCCCTCCTTCGTCGTGGCAACGCCGGGCTGAATGACGTAATCCCTTCGGGATATTTCCGAAAAATCTTTGCGGCCTCGCGTCTTTGCGTCTTTGCGTTAATCCGTTTGCGCGTGTTCAACTCCGAAAGGGTCAGGGACGAGCTAGAATTGGAGCCACGCCGGATTCGCGCACATGGAGCGCGCGCCGTCCCGGCGTGCAGCGGTTTCGCAGGCGAAGGAGGGGTTGGAAGAATCCTGGCATCGTCACGCATTCTACGCCGCTACGACCGAGGGACCGGCCGCGCTCCGAACTACGCCTGGCCGCAGCCTCAAGTTGAAGAACCGCGAAAGACGCCAACCACGCGGAAGAAACGAAAAGCTCTCTTTCCTTAACCGCGAATAGACGCGAATGGACGCGAAGACGACCTTTGGCGATTTACGCGAATTCCGACAAGTTGGCGCAAATTCGCGAAATGCGCGTCAACTACAGTTCACGGCAGGCCGCTTGAGTTTGCGTTTCCAGTTATTATTCATCTTTGATGAGCCTATCCGCAAAAAAACATTCGATGGTGAAGAAAACGAAGCTCCGACCGGGATCGGACGAATCGATCTGCCGGGCCTGCACGTCTCTCAGCAACACCGGCTGGTCGCGCCTGAGCTTCCCGGCAAAAGGCGGATAGGTCGAAATCGATTCAATCAGCCTGTCGATCGACTGCGAATCGCCGTAGGTCTTGGCCTTGATCGTCACGGATTGTTCTATGCGCAACTCGTGAAACTGGATTTCGGGCACAGTCGTGCGGGCCATAAGTGCCTTGAGGTGCTCGTTCAAGCTCGTGTTTTCAGCCTCGAGTCGCGCCTCGTCTTCCTTCTCGCGTCGTAACTTCGCTACTTCCGCGCGCAGTCGATGCAGCTCAGCCACATCCTTGCGCAGCCGCTCCAGTTCGTCCGCGTCGGCTCGCAGGCCGGCGAGTTGGTTGCCCTCAAAGTGTGGTTCAGACGGCTGTGAGTGTGCTCGAAGCTCCTGGTTCTCCGCGCGGAGCCGGGAAACGGTCTGCTGCTGGACCACTACCGGAGTTCCGGCGCCGACAACGACGGCAGCGGCAAGGAGTCCTGCTTTCAATTTGGTTATGCTCATAAGATTCAGGAGGGTGAGGGTTGAACCGGCCGCAGCCACGGCCGCTCCGGAGATGATGGCAGTCGAAATCGCGCCGGCCAATGCCGCTGGAGCCGCCTGCACGGCGCTTCCGGTCAGGGCGGTTGCCAGCGTCGCCGCTGACAACGTCACACCGCGACCGG
>DATEKZ010000565.1:0-6491 GCA_035277185.1 Verrucomicrobiia bacterium | reverse complement strand
CCAGGTCCCAAATCGAAACCGGTTCGACGGTGCGACTGGAACGGGTCCGACAGATTAATTTCGACGTTGTCTCTGGCGGCGCCGTTTCTTCCGATGGAAGGGAGATCGTCTTGCGCCGGGAGGATTTCGCGCAGCTTTGGGTTCGCGCCCCAGGAGAAAGTGTGGCTGATGCGCTGGGCAGGTTGCCGATCAATATCCCCGTGATCGGCCCGCCGGCCGAGCCTAACGGTGAAGGCATTGCATTTCATCCAACCGGTCTTGGCTACTACACACTCAGTGAGGAAACGGGCCAGAGTATTTATTTCTTCCCACGAACCAGCGGCGACGCGCTGTCGCAATCGGTCACACTCGTGCCGGCGGGATCGCAGTGGCGTTACCTTGACGATGGCAGCAATCAACAAACGGCGTGGCGGCTGCCCGACTTTGCTGATAGCGCGTGGAAGACGGGCGCCGGCCAGTTCGGCTATGGCCAAAGGGATGAGCGAACGGTGATTGGCTACGGGGGCTCAGCGAATCAAAAATACGTGACCACGTATTTTCGCACGACTTTCAACGTGGCGGATCCCGCGGCGCCGGCGTCGCTCCAGCTCGCGGCACTTTTCGATGACGGCGTCGCAGTGTATCTCAACGGGACCGAAGTATTGCGTCGGCACCTCAACGCCAATGCCGGCCACGCCGAATTGGCTTCAGCCGACAATTCCCAGTTCGAGAACGTGTGGTCGAGCTATTCGGTCAGCCCGGCCGGTCTCCGGCCCGGCCCGAACACGCTCGCGGTCGAGGTCCATCGTCGTTCGCGAAGCGAAACGGATCTGAGCTTCGATCTGCAACTCACGTCCGTCCCCACGGAGTTCGTTCCCGGGACGCAGCCCTTGCGATTCACCGGTTCGCCTGTGCGCGAGGGCAACTCCTGGCGCCTCGTATTCAGCGGACCGCCTGGATCCGCCGTCAACGTGGAATGCAACTCGAACACTGCTGCGGTCGGCTGGCGGAATCTAGGTACGGTCACGCTTACCAACGAGACGGGCAGCTTTGTTCATAACTCTCTCGCCGGCACGGTGCAGCTTTACCGCCTCCGGCGCTGAGCCCCCGAAACACGCAAAACCGAACCTTCCTGGATCCGAATCAGGCAAGCAGGTTTTTGACGACGTTGCCCTCCACGTTCGTCAGGCGCATGTCCAGGCCCTGGAATTTCACCGTGAGCCGTTTGTGATCGATGCCGAGCAAATGCAGGATCGTGGCGTGGAGATCGTGAACGTGGACGATGTCCTCGACCGCGTTGTAGCCGAGTTCGTCCGTCGCTCCGTAAGTGACGCCGCGCTGGATACCGCCGCCACACAGGAACATCGAAAAGCCTTTCATGTGATGGTCGCGGCCGGGACCGCCTTTGTCCTTTTGGGCCATCGGCGTGCGGCCAAATTCGCCGCCCCAAATGACGAGCGTGTCGTCGAGAAGGCCCCGTTGCTTCAGGTCCTGGATCAGGGCGGCGGTGGCGCGGTCCACGTTGGCCGCATTCTGCCGGATGAATTTGACCAGGTCGTTGTGATGGTCCCAATCGCGATGGTAAAGCTGAATGAACCGCACGCCACGTTCGGCGAGCCGGCGTGCAAGGAGACAGTTGGATGCAAAGGTGCCATCGCCCGGCCGGCAGCCGTACAGATCGAGGACGCTCTTTGGCTCGTTGGAAACGTCCATCAGGCCGGGCACCGAGGATTGCATCCGAAAGGCCATCTCGTATTGCGCGATGCGCGTGGAGATTTCGGGGTCGTCCACAACGCTCTGCTGCGAACGGTTCAGGGATTGCACGGCGGAGACGACGTCGTGTTGCTGAGCGGCGCTGACGCCGGAGGGGCGATTCAGGTAGAGGACCGGATCGCCTTTGGACCGAAGGTGCACCCCTTGGAATTGTCCGGGTAGAAAACCGCTGTGCCACATGCGCATCGAGATCGGCTGCGGACTGCGCCCCTCCGTGGAGGTCAGCACGACGAATCCCGGCAGATTCTCGCTCTCGCTGCCGAGGCCGTACAACACCCACGAACCCATCGACGGCCGGCCGGAAATAGTGGTGCCGGTATTCATGAGTGTGTGTGCCGGATCATGATTGATGGCGTCGGTGACCATCGAGCGGATGACGCAGAGATCGTCAGCCACCGTGCCGATGTGCGGAAACAGTTCGCTGATCTCCTGTCCGGATCGGCCATATCGTGAGAAGGCAAACTGTGGTGCGAAACAAGCGAGGTCCTGACCTTGAAGCTGGGCGACCTGCTGGCCTTTGGTAAAGGACTCGGGCATCGGCTGTCCGTGCAGTTTGGCGAGCTGCGGTTTGTTGTCGAACGTCTCCAGATGCGATGGCCCGCCGGACATGTAAAGGAAGATAACCCGTCTGGCGCGCGGCGGATGGTGAAGCGGGTTGACGACACCGGTCCAGTGCGGCGCGGATGAACCTGCACTTTGGAGGAGGCGTGGGCTCAACAGGCTCGCCAGCGCCATCAAGCCGAGACCCGAGCGGCCGAGAAAGGCGCGGCGGGTCATGGCGAAGTTTGGGCAAGCCGCGTTGTTCATTGTCATCTTGTAAAACCTGCCGTACTGCCGTGCGGTGTCAGAACGATCGCCTCTCTTTCGCAGGCGTTTTCGAATTCGGACATCCTGTTCCCCCTCACCCTGACCCTCTCCCTTGGGGAGAGGGAACAGCATTCGAACGCTTTTGATTTGCAGATGACCACTCGCCAAACACCGCGCTTGGATTTATCGAAGGCCAGCGAACGGTTCTCCCTCTCCCCAAGGGAGAGGGTCGGGGTGAGGGGGAAAATGACAGTGGAAGCAGACACGGCGCCCGGAGTGGGCTTGGTGTCCGATCGCCATTCGGCGATCCGTAGCACACCGACTCGATCGCGAATCCGCTCACGCCAGAATCCCTTCAATTACCTTTCCGGACACATTTGTCAGCCGCGCGTCGAGGCCCTGGAATTTTACCGTGAGACGCGTGTGTTCGATGCCGAGCAACCGCAGCATCGTGGCGTGGAGGTCATGCACATCCACCGGGTTCTCCACGGCGCTGTAGCCGAGTTCGTCGGTGGCGCCAAAAATATGGCCGGGCTTGATGCCGCCGCCGCACAGCCAGATGCTGAATCCGGCGTTGTGATGATCGCGACCGTCGCCGCCCTGGCTCATGGGCGTACGGCCAAATTCCCCGGCCCACACAATGAGGGTATCCTTGAGCATGTCGCGCTGTTTGAGATCGGTGATCAACGCCATGCAGGCGCGATCGACTTCCTGCGCTTTGAGCGTCACGCCCTCCTTCACGCCGCCGTGGTGATCCCAATCCTTGTGGTAAAGCTGGATGAATCGCACGCCGCGTTCGGCGAGCCGGCGGGCCAGCAGGCAGTTCGAAGCGAAGGAACCGTCGCCGGGTTTGCCGCCATACAGATCGAGGACGTGTTGGGATTCCTTGCGGGTGTCCACCAACTCCGGCACGCTCACCTGCATCTGGAAGGCCATCTCATACTGCGCGATGCGCGTCGCAATTTCCGGATCGTCCACGATGGCGTCGTATTTTGCGTTGATGGCATTGACGGCCCGCACGACGTCATGCTGCCTTCCGCTACTAACGCCGGGCGGTGCTCCCAGATAGAGGACGGGATCGCCTTTGCCGCGCAGGTGCACGCCCTGGAAGCGGCTCGGGAGAAAACCTGAAGCCCATTGGCGCGCCGCGATAGGCTGGTTCTGTCCGCCCTTGCCCAGTGAAGTGAGGACCACGAACCCGGGCAGATCTTGCGCGTCGCTGCCCAGGCCGTACGTCACCCAGGAGCCCATGCTCGGTCGGCCGGCGATCTGCGTGCCCGTGTTCATGAACATGTGCGCGGGATCGTGATTGATCGCCTCGGTGGTCATCGACCGAATGATGCAAATGTCGTCCACCACCGAACCGATGTGTTCGAACAATGCGCAAATCTCCGCCCCGCACTTGCCAAACTTCCTGAACTTGAGCTGCGGGCCGTAGCACAACAACTTCTGGCCTTGCAACTGGGCGATCTGTTTGCCCTTTGTGACGCTCTCGGGCATCGGTTCCTTGTGCATCCCGGCAAGCTTCGGCTTGTAGTCGAATGTTTCGAGATGCGACGGGCCGCCCGCCATCGTGAGCCAGATGACCCGCTTCGCTTTCGGCGGAAAGTGCGTCGGATTCACCACGCCGGTCCATCGGTCTTTTCCGGCCTGAGATTTTGAAGATGCGGCCCGCAGGAGAGCCGGATCGATCAGCGACACCAGCGCCAGCATTCCGACGCCGTGGGAAGCGCGACCAAGGAAGGCGCGGCGATTGATGCTGCGCTGAAATGCCGGTGAATCAAAAGGCTGGGGCTTCATAGTCAAAAAACCAAAATCCAAACACCAAACACCAAATAAACACCAAACTCAAAACTCCAAGGCGCGCGGTTCACTTCCGCCACATCGCGGCGAGGATTCGAATCAATTCGGTTGCTTCCCGATAAAGACGGCGCGCTTCTTCGGCCAACGCCGGTTCGGAGACGGCGATCATTCGCAAAAAGAACCGGGCTTCCTTCGCCTCTTTGATGCAGCGCTTCGCCGTGTTGCGGAAATCCTTCTTCGAAACACAGTCATTAGCCTCACAGAAATTCACGCCTACGCTCGTGCCCGCGCCCACGATTTGATTAATGAGCCGGTCGTTCGCCGGGCCGCGTGGGATCTTCCTCGAGAAACGGACAATGCTTTCCCCGAACACCGCCGTGCGCTCCTCGAAATCGAACGGATGCCGGCCATCCGTTTTGGGCGGCTCATCCCTCAACAGCAACATCTCGGCTGCCTTGCCATCCACCTTCCGCGTGCTTGGGTATTTGATAGTTGGAGGTTTTTTGGTGTTTGGTATTTGGTGTTTGGTGTTTCTCATCAGTATCTCGTTATCGTTTCGTGCAGATTCAAAATCACGCGCGCGACATTCGTCCAGGCGGCCAGTTCGACAGGGTCAATTTCCTTCGGCGCCGGCGAGAGTCCGACTTTCAACAGCGCCGCCGCCCCCGATGGATCCCGCCGGTATTCCATAAGGTGCTTGTCGAGCAGCGTACGGACGGTCCTGATTTCGTCGGAACGCGGAGCGCGTGACAATGCCTCTCGCCAGGCCCAATTGATTCGCGCCGTCTCATCGCTGCCGCCTTCCCTGAAAATGCGCGCGGCAAACGCGCGGGCGGCTTCGACGTAGGTCGGATCATTCAGGAGCACGAGGGCCTGCTGTGGAATGTTCGAGCGGTTGCGTTCGGCGGCGCATTCCTCACGGCTGGGGGCGTCGAAGGCGAGCATGCTTGGATGAAGGAAAGTCCTCTGCCACCACGTGTAAAGGCCCCGACGATACTGGCCTTCGTCTTTGTCGGCCTCGTAGGTGCGCGTGGGAAAATTCAGGTTTTCCCAGTAACCATCCGGTTGATACGGTTTGACGCTTGGTCCGCCGATTTGGGGAACGAGCAGGCCGGCGACAGCGAGAGCGTTGTCGCGCACCAGCTCGGCCTCAATCCGCCAGCGGCTCTGGCGCGCCAGCTCGCGGTTGTAAGGATCGCGGCGTTGAAGTGTTTTGGACCCGGTCGAAACCTGCCGGTAGGTGCGGCTGTCCACAATGAGGCGTACCATGTGCCTCACATCCCAACCGTGCTCCATAAATTCACACGCCAGCCAGTCGAGCAATTCAGGATTCACCGGTGGCTCGCCCTGCATTCCGAAATCGTCGAGCACCTTCGAAAGACCCGTGCCAAAGAACTGTTTCCAGAGCCGGTTCATGAATACCCGGGCGGTGAGCGGGTTCTCCCGCGACACAATCCACTCCGCCAGATCGAGCCGGGTCAATCGCCGGTGTTCCGCCTTCTTCGCTGAAACCGTCAGATAAGCGGGCAGGGCGGGCTGCATGATCTCTCCGGTTTCGATCATCCAGTTGCCGCGTGGAAGAAGGCGCACGGTGCGCGGTTCGTCGGCGACGACCGAGACCAGGCAACGGGCCAGAGTCGCTTCGAAATCCCCCTTCGCTTTCTTTGCGTCAGCCAGAAAGCGTCGCTGGTCCATCAGTTCCGGCGCTGCGCGGCGCTGGTACTCGGCGATCTTTTGTTTCTGTTCCCCCGTGCGCTGCTCCGCTGCCACCTTCAACAGCTCGATGATGTCAGGCCTGGGCAGAGCGGCTTGAGGCGCGCGAACAACGCCCGTATTTGTGGTCGCCGACAGGCGAAAGCGTCCGAGCACCTGATTGCCACCGCTGGTCTGCCGAATAACGAATGTGACATTGACCTCGCCGTCACTGGAGACCGGTTCCTTCGTCGCGAAACAAATTGCGTGCTCGACACCGGTCACGCCACGAACGCTCCAACCGTTGTTGGCCTCCTGATTGTCGTCTGTAGAGGAAGCTGCGGAAAAGCCCGTCGCTTCAAACGTTGCTGTGGCTTCGGATAAGGCGATCTTGTTCGTGTTGGCGTCTTCGACACCGAACCCCGTGAGAACAAAGC
>DATEKZ010000564.1:0-4852 GCA_035277185.1 Verrucomicrobiia bacterium | reverse complement strand
GCGATTCAAATCGGTGGGCAGGAGCGCGGCTGTGTAGGGGTGGGGGACCAGCCGCAGCGCCCTCAAAACAGCGAATCCGCTGCGGCTGGTCTGCGACACAGCCGCGCTCCGATCCAGTTTCGTGCCCACCACTTTGAATCGCACCCCGGGTCAGGAGCAGTTTAAGTTAAAGAGTGGCCGCTGGGTAATGGGACCCCTTTCCCTCTCCCTGGGCCGGAACGATTCAGTCTAACCACGCATCAACACAGATTAACACAGATGAGAGAAGGCCGGATGCGATGGTTCCGAACTCTGACCGGATTCACTATTCAGTGAGCGTCTGAACAAGGTCATTCATGCTTGTTCGCTCCGATCTATCTGTGTCCATCTGTGTCCATCTGTGGTTTCCTACTGCACCGTTACGGTGGGGGAGAGGGCACCGCCGCATGAAGGATTCGTCACTGATTTCCGCCTACGTCTCAGGACTGACCAGACCCACTCGAATGGCATACCGCACGAGTCCTGCGATATCGTGGATATCGAGGTCCTTCATGAGCATCGAGCGATGCATATCGACGGTCTTCACGCTCAGATCCAGACGGCGGGCAATATCCTTGGTCGTGTGGCCTTCGGCAATCAGTTGCAGGACCTCGCGCTGCCGGGGTGTCAGCCGCTCGAGCGGGCTCCGTTTTTCGGCCAGACGGGATTTGTAGTCCTCGATGACTGTTTTCGACACAACGGCCGTCAGATAGGTCTCTCCTCGGGCGACGGCCTTGAGGGCCAGTTCCAACTCGGCCGGCGAGGCGTTCTTCAGCAGGTAGCCCACTGCGCCGGACCGCAGGGCGCCAGCCACGTATTCCTCGTTCGCGAACATGGAAAGGATAATCACGCGCACTTTTGGAAACTCTTTGGCGATCAGCCGGGCAGCCTCCAGTCCGTTGAGGCCAGGCATGGCGACATCCATCAGCGCCACGTCGGGCCGGTGCAGACGGATCAGCTCCAGCGCGCTGCGTCCGTCGTCGGATTCGGCGACGACCTCCACCCCCGGCGTGTTTTGCAGCAACGATCGAATGCCGGCCCGCACGAGCGCATGATCGTCAGCCAGGAGGACGCGAATCGGATTCGGATTCATGAAGCGTAAGGGGAAAACGCACGCGAATGGCGGTTCCGCGGCGGGGCGCCGACTCGATCTCAAATTCTCCCTTCAGGAACAGGGTTCTCTCCTCCATCCCGACAATACCCAGGCTGGCGACGCGTTCCCGCGCGTTCCGCAAGTCGAACCCCACTCCGTCATCCAGCACGAGCAGATGCATCTGGGAGTGGGTGTATCGCACCTCCACGCGCACGTTTTGCGCCTTCGCATGGCGCGCGATGTTGGTGAGGGCCTCCTGAATGATGCGATAACAGGCAATTTCCACCTCCGGCGCCAGGTGATCGGCCCGCTCATCCGCGACCACCTCGGCTTTGAACCCGGCACGCTGGGCCTGACGATCCACCTGCCAGCGGATGGCCGCCGCCAGACCGACGTGGTCCAGGATGGAGGGCCGGAGATCGAGCGACAGGTCGCGGACCTGCTGCAACACGCGATTCAGGATTCCAATGCTTTCATTCAAGGCAGCCCCGATTTTAGACGGCTCCAGCATCAACTTCGCGTTTTGCAGATTGAGAGTAACGGCGGTGATCGACTGGCCGATCTCATCGTGCAGCTCGCGCGCCATGAAACGCCGCTCGGTTTCCTGAAGCTCCAGCAACCGCCTCGAAAGTCTCTGCAACCGTTCGTTCGCACCGCGTAATTCGTCCTCCACTCGCTTGCGTTCGGTAATGTCCTGTCCAATGCCGACGCTGGTCCCATCTGAGAGACGGACGTTGGCCCAGGTCGTATCAATCACCCGCCCATTTCTTACTTTGGTCTTGAAATCACCCCAATCTCCTTTCGTTGCAGCAATGAAATCCAGAACCCCTTGCCGATACTGCGGATCTGGATAGCACTCGGCGAGGATGTCCAGGTTTTGCTTCTGTATTTCTTCCAAAGACCATCCGATGGTACGCTCCCAATCCCGGTTGATCAGTTTGATGCAACCGTCCTGGTCGAAAAAGGCAATCATCAGGGGGACACAATCGAATATCTTCTGAAGAATCTCCTTTTCCTTTCTCACTTCATCCTCGGCGCGCTTGCGCTCTGTAATGTCCACGATCACGCCGCGCAGGAGGACCTGGCCGCTTTCCAAAACGGTCACCGTCACGAAGTCCCTGACCCAGACCACCCGTCCGTCGGCGGCGATCATTCGATACTCGAATTGGTGGTCTTCCCGACGCGCCGTCGCGCCCACGCAGAAGTTGACCGCCGTGTCGCGGTCATCCGGGTGTATGTGGTTCGCCCAGAAACCGTCTTCGCGCAGCCACTGCTCGACCGGGTAGCCGAGGATGCGTTCGGCCTGCGAGCTCACGAAGTTGAAACGAAACGTCGCGGCGTCAACTTCCCAGACGATGCCATCAATCGAATTGACCAGGGCCCTGTTCTGCTGCTGGCTCTCGCGCAAGGCCTCCTCGGCGCGTTTCCGGACGAAGGCGTTGGCAAACACCTCGCCCACCACGCGCAGCCGTGTGACCACCTCCTCGGGCCAGTCGCAGCAGGCGCGTATCGAAGTGAACGAAATCGCGCAGATCACCGACCCGCCGATGGACACCGGGACGTTCAGTCCCGACCGGATTCCTTTCCGGATGGCGTACGCCCGCTCATTCACCGCCTCCAAAGGAATGTCCTCGGGGATTCGCGGCCACTTTACTGTGTTTCCGCGACGGAGTTGTTCGACGATCCAGGGAAACCGCTCATTGATCGCCGCGACGGACAAGGGTTCCAGACCGGAAACCGTGACTGTATGACTCCTGATGGCCGCGCCGTCCTGGCCAAAATGCAGAAAGCTCGCCCGGTCAACGCCCAGGACCTCCACCAGACGTTCGAGCCACTTGTCGATCTCGGAATCGACCTGGCCCGGGGGCAGGTTTGCGAACGCCGCCGAGAGTTCCGTCAACAACGCTTCAAAACGGAAGCGCTTGTCGAATGCCTGCTTTGCGAGTTTGGCTTCACTGATGGCGTGCATATTGAGCGTCGCGGTCAGGACGCATCATGTCAGCGTCAGGCGGCGGGTTCAAGAGCAAGCCAGGAACGACTTTTACGAACGCGGCAGCCTCGTTCCGTACGCCCTTCGCGTGGCGAGACGCAACCCGCCGGGCACCGCGCGGAGTCCGTCTCCTGGCCACGGCGCGACAGGCCGCCCGATAATACGGGTATCTTTTCCCGGTCTTTACAGGTTCCTTCCCGGTTGCTGCCACGGACTAGCCCGTTAGTCTGGCGCTGCTTTCGTCATGTGCCGGCTGGGATTCAGAGTCCGGGAGAAGACGGAATCGGTTGTTCTTTAGAGAAGATCCGTTGAATCCATTCGAAGGAGGAGAATCACACATATTCCTCACCGAGCAACAGACGCATGTCCGGCCAATCATCCAATGTGAGTCCAACGTCGGGTCCGGTTTTGCGGATTCTCCATGTGGAAGACAATCCGGCCGATGCACACCTGGTTGAGTCTTTGTTGGCATCCGCAGGAATCGCATGCGCCCTCAGGCGGGTGGAAACCCGGCCGGAATTTGAGGCGGCCCTGGAGGAAGGCGGCCTTGACCTCATTATTTCTGATTTCACGCTCCCCTCCTTTGACGGGTTGTCGGCGCTGGGCATCGCCCGGGAAAGATCTCCGGGAGTGCCCTTCATATTCGTCTCTGGAACGATCGGCGAGGAGATCGCAGTCGAATCATTGCGGCAGGGAGCCGTGGACTACGTGCTCAAAGACCGCCTGTCGCGCTTGCCGGCGGTGGTGCGGCGGGCGATGCAGGAAGCGCGGGAGCGCGCTGAACGCCTGCGGGTCGAAGAGGAATTGCGCCAACGGAACGAACTCTTCCGAAAGATAACGGAGAACATCGATGACCTCGTCGCGGTGATGGATCTGGAGGGCCGCCGGGTGTTCAACAGTCCTTCTTACCGCCATCTTTTAGCTCCCGATACAACGGCCGGCACAGACGCCTTCGCTGAGATTCACCCGGAAGACCGGGAGCAAGTTCACCGCACTTTCCGCGACACGGTCGAAACGGGCATAGGGCAGCGCGCCGAGTATCGATTCCTGCTTCGGAACGGCACGATCCGTTACATCGAGTCACAAGGGAGCGTCATTCGGAACAAGGACGGCCAGGTGACGAACGTCGTGGTGGTCTCCCGCGACGTGACCGAGCGGAAACGAATGGAAGAGGAACTGATCGCGGCGGAAGCGAAGTTCCGGACCCTGGTCGAGCAGTCCATCGTCGGCATTTGTATCATCCAGGACGGGAATCTCGCTTACGTGAATCCCAGGATGAGCGAACTCTTTGGCGACACGACCGAAGGAATGGTTGGGCGACCGGTGCTGGATCTGGTGGTCCAGGACGACCGCCCGATAGCGGCCAGGAATCTCGAGGGCCGCTTGCGGGGTCCGGTGCGCGGTGGATCGTATGAAATGAGAATGCGACGGAAAGATGGCCGGGTGATCCACGTGGAAATCCACGGCGCGCAGACGGAGTACGCGGGCCAACCGGCGATTCTCGGCACCCTCCAGGACATCACCGAACGCAAACACGCCGAAGCACAGGTTCGAGAGCAGGCCGCGCTGTTGGACAAGGCGCATGACGCGATTCTGGTCACCGACATGGAGCAGCGCATTCTGTATTGGAATCGGGGTGCAGAACGGCTCTACGGCTGGACCACCTCCGAGGCGGTTGGCCGGAATGCCGACGAGCTGCTTTTCCGAGGCGACACGGCCGTTTCCCTGGAGGCGCTCAAGAAACTGATTGC
>DATEKZ010000563.1:0-2991 GCA_035277185.1 Verrucomicrobiia bacterium | reverse complement strand
CGCAGGTTGGACACCTGCGCTCCGACGACGAACCGGCCAGGTCCTGGGGCAACGCGGAATCTCCTCACCTCGGCCCTCTCGATCGAGGCGGAGAGGGAGAGAAGCGCGCACCCCGCTTCTTGTCTCGATCGGTGGAGTCGTGTATATCTCGCCCCGTTCCTCAGCCAATTCATTATATGAAAAGACTTTTGCTCGCATGCCTCTGCTGTTTCCTCGCTGCCCTCCCATTGCCTGTCGGCGCTCAGCCAAAAATCGATTCCAACCGCATCGAGGATGTCATTTACGGACGGAAGTTCGGCACGGCGTTGACCCTCGACGTCTTCCTGCCTGCGAAGCCGAACGGTTGCGCGGTTCTGTTCATGGTCAGCGGTGGATTCTTCTCCAGCCACGAGGCCATCAATCCGAAATTCTACCAGCCGTTTCTCGATCGCGGCTACACGGTCTTCGCCATCGTGCACGGTTCGCAACCGAAGTTCGCCATCCCGGAAATCACTCAGGACATTCACCGTGCCGTACGCTTCGTCCGTCACAACGCGCCCAGATACGGCATCGATCCGAACAAGTTCGGCATCACCGGCGGCAGCGCGGGCGGCCACCTGTCGCTCACGATGGGAACCCAGGGCGGTCCGGGCAAAACCGACGCCAGGGATCCGATCGATCGCGAAAGCAGCGCCGTGCAGGCCGTCGCCTGCTTCTTCCCGCCCTCCGATTTTCTGAACTACGGCCAGCCGGGTGAAGACGCCGTTGGGGTCGGCATTCTCAAGGATTACAAACCCGCGTTTGGACCGCGTTCGGACACATCTGACGGACGCAAGGAGTTGGGTCGGGAAATTTCGCCGATCTATTTTGTCACTTCGAATACGCCGCCGACACTCATCATCCACGGTGATGCGGACAAGCTGGTGCCGATCCAGCAGGCGGAAGCCTTTGTGAAGCGCGCGAAGGAATCGGGCGCGACCGCCAGACTGATCGTCAAGGAAGGGAAAGCGCACGGCTGGCCGGATATGGGTGCGGATTTCCCTGCGCTCATTGGCTGGTTCGACGAGCATTTGCGTGGCATCAAGCCCGGGTCGTGACCTTGACCAAACCGCTTGACTGGCATGAGGGTTGCATGCTTTATCGCGAGTGACAGTTCGAGAAAAACCAACAAACAAGGTGGCAACCGATTGCAGCCTCGTTTCGACACCAGCGAAAGGATCTATGTCCCGTCTGAAATCATTCCTAGTTGCCACGTTCAGTTTGTGCCTGGCGGTTGTTGCCGCGCGCGCGGCCGACGACCCCGCCACCGATCAACCCAATCCGCTGTTGAGCCAGATCGACTGGACCAAAGGTCCCGCAAAGGCCGACCTCAAAAGCATTGCCGACGTCCAGGTGCCTGCAGGATTCATGTTCACGGGTTCCAAGGGAACCCAAAAGCTGCTCGAAGCGATGGGCAATCCCACGTCGGGATCCGAACTTGGCTTCCTCGCGCCGACCTCGCTCGTTTGGTTTGTGGTGTTCGAGTTCTCGGACGTTGGCTATGTGAAGGATGACGACAAAGACAAACTGGACGCCGACAAGATGTTGAAATCGATTCAGGCCGGCAACGAAGAGGCGAACAAGTTCCGCAAGAAAATGGGTGTGCCTCCGCTGAACATTACCGGCTGGGAATTGCCACCGCGTTACAACGAGCAAACCCATAATCTCGAATGGGCGATCCGCGGTGAAAGCGAGGGAGAAGCGGTCGTCAATTACAACACCCGCCTGCTCGGCCGCAAAGGTGTCATGGAAGTCAACCTGGTGATCGATCCGGACAAACTCGCCGGCGCGATGCCGGCCTATGCGGCTGTGCTCAAAGATTACTCCTATAAGTCGGGCGAGCGTTATGCCGAATACCGGCAGGGGGACAAACTCGCCAAGTACGGCCTGGCCGCATTGATCACGGGCGGCGCTGCGGCGGTCGCCGTCAAGACCGGGCTGTTTGCAAGCCTGATACTGTTTTTCAAGAAGGCGTGGAAACTGGTTGTCATCGGACTCGTCGCGGTGGCCGCCTTCATTAAGAAGATCCTCTTTGGCGCTAGCGCTCGAAAGACGATCGAATAATCCGCATCACCTGCAGCATGGGTGAACTCCAAGGCCTGCTGCTGGTCGTCGGAATCATTTACCTGAGCGAATGCCTCGTCTGGGTGCGCCGGGGCGCGATGGCCTTTGCAAGTTCGTGGGGCACGTCCTCCCGAATCCGGCACCCCGGCGTTCTTGCGGGCAACCCGCGCGGTGGGTTGTTGCTGACCAACCCGCTTCCACCGCTCGGCGACATTTTCATCGTCGCGCCATTCCCCGCCTCCCTCTCGCCCGAAGGTGTGTTTGCTTACCTGGCGTCGTGCTTGAATCCGGCCGGTCGCCGGGTGCAAACCGCAAAGTATGCCTCCTGGGACGATCTCCAGCCGCTTCAGATCGACGGACGGAAGGTGCTGGTGGGCGGCGCACTGTTCCTGACCGCCACCTCCACGTTTGGCGCACGGCACACCGGTGATTTGCTGGGACGACTCCGCAAGCTCTCCAAGGACGACCGCGCGGCGGCGATTCACCAGGCTTTGTCGGAGAGTCTCGACACACGCAAGGTTTCTGAACACCTCCGGGAGTATCGGAGGCGCTCCAATCCGATTCGGATCTTCGCGAATTTCCTCTTCATCTATCTGTTCCTGATTGTGCCGCCGTTGATCTGGCGCTTCGGTTTTGGCGTCCTCGGGTTGTGCCTGCTCGGGGGAATGCTTGCCCAAACGATCACGCTCGCCCTCCTGTTCCGAAGCGCGCACAAGGCGCTGTATCCCGACGCCCGCGAAGAACGCTTCAAGCCGTTCCTGACCATGCTGCTCGCGCCGCCCGCGGCCATCCGCGCTCCGGACGTGCTTGGCCGGCATCTGCTCGAACCCTTTCACCCCCTCGCGGTCGCCAGAATCCTCTGTTCGCCGAAGCGGTTTCAAGACTTCGCCCGACAGGTCGTGATCGACC
>DATEKZ010000562.1:0-3718 GCA_035277185.1 Verrucomicrobiia bacterium | reverse complement strand
GAGCGGTGGTCGGCACGCAAATGGCGTGCCTTGATCTGAGGGCGGATGAGGCAGCGGGCACGATCAACAGCTTGAAACAACAAATCGAACAGCTCGATCAGAAGCTGAGAATCCTTGAGCGCAAGTCCGATCTCGACCGGGAAGCCGCTTCCGAAAAGGCCAAAGCCGCACCGATCATTTCCCTTGGGGCAGGCGGATTTCAGGTTCGGTCCGCAGACAGCAACTTTGCTTTCCGGGCTCGGGGCTACGTTCAAGTGGATGCACGTTACTATCCTGAACCGGTCCCGGGCGCCTTGCTACCGGATACTTTTCTGATCCGACGGGCACGGCCGATCTTTGAGGGTACCGTTTTCGACGAATTTGATTACCGGGTGATGCTGGACTTCGGCGCTCAGGCCACCTTATCCACGGCCAACAACGCTCTCGTCCAGGACGCCTATGTGACGGCCAGACTGTGGCCCGAGTTCCAGTTTGTTGCGGGCAAAATGAAGGAGCCGGTGGGACTGGAACGGCTGCAGTCCGGGGCCAACCTTCTTTTCATCGAGCGTGGTTACCCGACGCAATTGGCGCCCAACCGCGATGTCGGTTTCGGCCTGCAAGGCGACCTGGTCGGAGGACGCCTCAGTTACGCAGCGGGCGTGTTCAACGGTGTGGCCGACGGCGGCAGCGGGGACTTCGATACTTCCGACCGCGACAAGGACGTCGCCGCGCGCCTGTTTGCTCATCCTTTCAAGACTTCGGGCATTGACGCGCTCAAGGGATTGGGCGCGGGTGTTGCCGGGACGTATGGAAATCGGGAAGGCGCTCTGCGTTCTTACTTCTCCCCGGGGTTACAACGCACCGTCGCCTATCGCGCCGGCGCCGGAACCAACGCGGCGACGGCTAACGTAGTGGGAGAGGGCACCCACTGGCGCATCTCCCCGCAGGGCTGGTACTACCGGGGTCCTTTCGGACTGTTCGGGGAATATATTATTTCCTCACAAGAAGTGAGACGTGACGAGGGCGGACTCCCCAGCCGCGCCAGACTTGAGAATTCGGCCTGGCAGGTGGCCGCTTCATATTTTCTGACAGGCGAGACAAATTCGTACAGGGCCGTCACGCCCAGACGGCCGTTCTCGCCTGCGGAGGGTGGATGGGGAGCCTGGGAGATCGCGGCGCGCGTGGGCCAATTAGATGTCGATGATGACGCATTTCCGCTCCTCGCCAATCCAGCCAACTCCGCCACGCGTTCGACGTCTTACGGAGTGGGCCTGAACTGGCACGCGAACCGGAACATCAAAATCTCCGCCGGTTACGATTACACTGAGTTCGACGCAGACCCGGGAACGACTTTTGCCGGCGAGAGCGAGCATGTCGTCCTGGTTCGCGTCCAATTTGGCTGGTGATCGGGCAAAAAATCTGAAACCAATCAACCCACGTAATTGATCATGAAACAGAATCGTATTACCAGACGCATCGCTGCCATCACGGTGGCGTTGGAACTTTCCCTGGTCGGTTCCCCGGCCGGGGACATCAAACTCCTGAACGTTTCCTACGACCCCACTCGTGAACTGTATAAGGAGTTCAATGCCGCCTTTGTCAAACACTGGAAAGAAAAGACAGGCGATAACGTCGTTATCCAACAATCGCACGGCGGTTCCGGCAAACAGGCCAGGGCGGTCATCGACGGCCTGAATGCCGACGTGGTGACGCTCGCGCTGGCCTACGATGTTGACGCGATTGCAGACAGGGCGAAGCTTTTTCCGGCCGATTGGCAAAAGCGTTTGCCGAACAATAGCGCGCCCTACACGTCCACGATCAATTTCCTGGTGCGCAAGGGAAACCCCAAGGGCATCAAAGACTGGGATGACCTGATCAAACCCGGGGTCTCGGTCATCACGCCCAATCCGAAAACCTCGGGCGGCGCGCGATGGAATTACCTTGCGGCCTGGGGATTCGCGCTCAAGAAATACGGCAATGACGAAACCAAGGCCAAGGGCTTCATTGCGAAACTGTACAAGAACGTGCCGGTGCTTGATTCCGGCGCGCGGGGTTCGACAACGACGTTCGCCCAACGCGGTATTGGCGACGTGTTCATTTCCTGGGAAAACGAGTCCTTTCTGGCGATGAAGGAATTCGGCGCCGACAAGTTCGAGGTCATCACGCCGTCGGTCAGCATCCTTGCGGAGCCACCGGTGACGGTCGTGGACAAGTTTGCGAAGAAGAAAGGCAATGAAGCGGTCGCCAGGGCGTACCTCGATTACCTCTACTCCGAGGAGGGCCAGGACATCGCGGGCAAAAATTTCTATCGCCCGCGCTCGGAAAAGGCCGCAGCCAAATATGCCGACCGGTTCCCCAAAGTGAGTCTTTTCACGATCGACGAGGTGTTTGGCGGATGGCGCAAGGCGCAGAAGACACACTTCGATGACGGCGGTGTGTTCGACGAGATCTTCAAGCCATAAACGACGCCATCGGTGCTATTATCAACCGCGAGCCGGGCAGGGGCCGCATCGACACCGATTTTGCGGAAGAACGCGAACGTTTCTGTTGTAGCCGGCAATAGAATTACTCATGGCTGATTTTCATCAGAATATCGTGCCGACCTTCACTCGCCTGGACGGCGAGGATTTGACGCGCATGGAGAAGAGCCTTCAGCGCCTGGCGCGGCGGGTCCCCGTCGGCATTATCATTCCCACGTTGTTCGAGGATCTGTCGTCGCCGGCGATGCAGGGCATCATTCAGCAACTTTCACAGATGCCATTCGTGGGGAAGATTTACATCAGCCTGGATCGTGCCAGCGCCGGGGAATATCAGCAGGGGAGGGAAATTGTCCGCCCGATTGAGAAGAATGGCGTGCTGCTCTGGAATGACTCGCCGGCGGTGCAGGCCGTGATCAAAAAGATTAACGATGTGCTGCCGGTCGGCCCGCGTGGGAAGGGACAGGCAGTGTGGACCGCGCTCGGCTACGCGCTGGGCAAGAGCGAAGTGTCCGTGATCGCGTTTCATGACGCCGACATACTGACGTATGATCGCGGCTTCCTGCTGCGGTTGCTCTTCCCGGTTGTGGACCTGCGCTACCAGTTTTCGAAGGGGTTTTATACCCGCTATTCCGACCGGTTGCATGGAAGAGTCGTCCGCCTTTTCTATTTTCCTCTCGTCCGCGCCTTGCGCGACATCCTGGGCAGAGTCGATTTTCTCGAGTTCATGGCTGATTTTCGGTATCCCTTGTCCGGTGAGTTTGCCACTTTCGCCAGTATCGCCAACGAACTGCGTTTTCCCTCGGACTGGGGGATCGAGGTGGGGATTCTGTCGGAAGTCTATCGCATCTCGCGTCCGCACCGGATTTGCCAGGTCGAGATCACCTCCCGATACGATCACAAGCATCAGGACATCGGCGAAGACGGTGGCTCCGGCCTGGTCAAAATGGTATCCGACATCGCCCGGACGTTTTTCACCCAGCTTGCTTCCGGCGGATCCATCCTGACGCACGATTTTCTGCTGACCCTCAAGCACACCTACCTCGCCAACGCGCGCGCGTATGTCCGGACTTATGAAGCCTACTGCAAGATGAACAACCTGCGGCAATTCGATCTCCACCGCGAGCTGGGCGTCATCGAGACCTTTGCCGGTGGTTTGGAACAGGCCTTTCAGGAGTTTCAGCAACACCCCTATGGTTCCCCGCTCATCCCGGAATGGCGGCGCATAGAGGTTGCCGTGGACGGCATCCTGGCAGAACTGG
>DATEKZ010000561.1:0-4031 GCA_035277185.1 Verrucomicrobiia bacterium | reverse complement strand
CCTCCACGAATTCCGCCGATCAGCGGAAATTCGTGAGAATTCGTGTCAAAAAGCGACGCGCACTTCGCGTTCGACCTTTCCCACTTGTGGGACGATCGAATCCCATCGGCGAATCAACGATGTCGAGATCAGTGAGGAATTGGTTTTGTTGCCCTCGTGTTTTCAATTAGTTACGTGAGCGTAACTTCCTGGCACACGCGCTGCGAATGGGCTTCCACGCTGCGTTGCTCACGGTCTTTTGGGGAGTCGAATGACGAAGCTGAAACGAACTGAAAACTGAGATTTCGAACCTATGCCAGTCATTTCAAGATTTTATGGAATTGTGATCCGGATGCTGGTCATCCGCCCGTTCGGGGCGCACTTCCACGCCATCTACAACAACACCGAGTTGGTGGTCGCGGTGGACCCGGTGCGCGTCATCCAGGGCGACGCCCCAAGGCGTGTGCGCGACATGGTACTTGAATGGGCAACGCAGCATCAGCAGGAATTGCTCGAAGCCTGGAACCGGTTAAGTGCCGCGCAACAACCGAACCCGATTGCACCGCTCCAATGAAAGAACCGCGAAATACGCGAACCACGCGAAAGTGCCGGGAAAGGGCATCGCTTCCCTTTCTAGGAGATGCTCGCGGTTCAGGGACGGCAATTCCGGTTCGGCAAATCCTGATTTATCCTTGTCTTCTTTTGGCGTATTTCGCGTATTTCGCGGGTTAACTGCCTGATGAGAAATCAGAAATCGTAAATCCAAAGATGGACATCGCCCGCCCCGATCTGGCCCGCAAACGCCGACGCAAACGGATCCTCTACTCCGCTCTCGGCCTCGGCGCGCTGATTGTCATCACCATCGGACTGTCGCGGCTCAAACCGGCCGCCCCGCTGGTTGAAAATCCTTACACCGACACCGTGAAGCGCGGTGATCTGCCGCGCCAGGTGAAAGGCAACGGCACGCTCGTGCCCGAGGAGATTCTCTGGATTCCGACGCTCAGCGCCGGGCGGGTGCAGAACATTCTGGTCCTTCCCGGCGCCGCCGTTAAAGCAGATACCGTTCTGGTCGAACTCAACAATCCGGATGTCGAACAGGCCGCCTTTGACGCCGAATGGGCGCTCAAAGCCGGCGGCGCGGAGTTGACCAACCTTCGAGTTCAACTCGACTCGCAACGATTGAACCAACAGGCCAGCGTGGCCAGCGCCCAGGCCAATCACAGCAACGCCAAACTGGAAGCCGAGGTGAATGAGGCATTGGCAAAGGCCGGTCTCGTGCCCGCGCTGGAGTTGAAAAAATCCAAAGCCAAAGCGGAGGAGCTGGCCAAACTTCTGGAGATCGAAGAAGAACGATTCAGAATCAGCGCCGACGCCACACAGGCTCAACTCGCCGTCCAGGATGCCAAAGTCGCCCAACTGCGCGCCCAGGCACAACTCAAGCAACGGCAGGTCGAAGCCTTGAAAATCCGCGCGGGCATTGACGGTGTCCTTCAACGGCTTGGCGACACAGCCAATCTCCAGATCGGGCAGCAGTTGGGGGCCGGCACTCTCGTCGCGCGCGTGGCGAATCCGTCGCGCCTCAAGGCCGAGATCCGAGTCGCCGAGACTCAAGCCAGAGACATTCAGCACGGCCAGAAGGCTATCATTGATACGCGGAACGGCTTCATCGAGGGTCGCGTGGCGCGCATCGATCCGGCTTCCCAGAACGGCACCCGAACCGTCGATGTGACGCTGGACGGGCCATTGCCCAGAGGCGCGGTGCCGGAGTTGGGCGTGGACGGCACCATCGAACTCGAACTTCTTGTTGACGTCATGTATGTGGCCCGCCCGGTCCAGAGCCAGCCCGAAAGCACGGTCGGGATTTTCAAACTGGTCAATGGCGGCTACGAGGCCGTGCGCGTGCCGGTGAAGCTGGGCCGCGGTTCGGTGAGCGCCATCGAGGTGATCGATGGCCTGCAGGTTGGCGACAAGATAATTCTCTCGGACATGTCGAATTACGACGCGTATGAACGGGTAAGGCTGGACTAATGCGTGATGCGTGATGCGTGATGCGTGATGCCATGAAACGCGACTGATTACTGATTACTGACGACTGACCGGGTCAACCATCAACGAACAACTTTCAAATGACCACCGACCAATCCCTGATCAAACTCGAAGGCATCAAAAAGGTCTTCTACACCGACGAAGTCGAGACGCACGCGCTGGCGGAGATTCACCTTCAGATCAGCAAAGGCGAATACGTTTCCATCGCCGGCCCGTCTGGTTGCGGCAAATCGACCCTGCTCTCCATCCTCGGCTTGCTCGATTCGCCGACGGACGGCAGCTACACGCTCAACTCTCATTCCGTTGCCAATCTCAATCACGCCGAGCGCGCCCGCATCCGCAATCGCGAAGTCGGGTTCATTTTTCAAAGCTTCAACCTGATCGGCGACCTGACCGTCTTCGAGAACGTCGAACTCCCGCTCACCTACCGCGGGATGAACGCGGCCGAACGGAAGGAGCGGGTGAGCGCCGCGCTGGAAAAAGTCGGCATGGCCCATCGCATCAAGCACTATCCCTCGCAGCTCTCCGGCGGCCAGCAGCAGCGCGTCGCCGTCGCCCGCGCGCTGGGCGGCAAGCCGGCGATCCTCCTGGCCGACGAACCCACGGGCAATCTCGATTCCAAGAACGGGGAAGCCGTGATGGAACTGTTGCGCGAGTTGCACCGTGAAGGCGCCACGATTTGCATGGTCACGCACGATCCGCGCTTCGCCCGTCATGCCGACCGGCAGATTCATCTTTTCGACGGAAGAATCGTGGACGAAAGCATCGAGCCGTCCGTGGCCAGTGATCAGTAATCAGTAATCAGTGATCAGTAGTCGGTCGTCCGGCGGCGACAGGCGGCAGAGTCGATGTGATGGAGGCGCTGCGTTATGAGTGATCCGTAAGCCAGTAACCGGTGTAGTCAGATGATCAGTAATCAGTGGTCAGTAATCAGTGGTCAGTAATCAGTAAACCAGTAATCAGACAAACAGGAACGATCAAAGCCTCCTCAGACTGAATACTGATTACTGACCACTGATCACTAATTACTGACGACGAACCATGAATGACTTGAAATTCGCCTTCCGCCAACTGCTGAAAAACCCCGGCTTCACCGCCGTGGCCGTGCTCACGCTCGCGCTGGGCATCGGGGCCAACACGGCGATGTTCAGCCTGGTCAACGGCGTGTTGCTGAAGCCTCTGCCATATCCGGATTCAGACCGTCTGGTGTCGTTGTCCGAAAACCAGCGGGAGCAGGGGCAGGACTTCGTGAATCTCACCGCGCCGGGGTTCACGGACTGGCGGACGCAGAGCACGGTATTCGAGGATTTGGCGGCCTATCAACCAGGCGGTTTCGACCTGATCGGCACGGGCGACCCGGCGCGCCTTTCCGGGATCCGCGCCTCGGCCAGCCTGTTTCCGCTGCTCCGGGTGCAACCGGAGCTGGGACGCGGGTTCACCAAGGAAGAGGACACGTTCGGGGGCGATCGTGTCGCTCTGATTTCCCATCGACTGTGGCAAGAGCGGTTCGAGGGTGCGACCGGTGTGTTGGGCAAAAGCGTCACGCTGGACGGCAACAGTTACACCATCGTCGGCGTCTTGCCGAACGGTTTTCGGTTCGCGGGGCTCGAGGCCGACGTCTGGCTGCCGATGGCGTTCGAGCCGTGGGAACTGGAGAACCGGGGCGGACACAACTACCAGGCGATCGGCCGGCTCAAACCGGGTGTCACGCTCGCAGCCGCCCGGGCGGAGATGAAGGCCGTCACCGAGCGTCTTTCGCAGCAGTTCGAACTGTCGCGTGGCTGGAGCGTCACGATGCTGCCGCTGCAGGATCAACTCGTCCGCGGCTCCGAACGTCCGCTCTACGTCCTGTTTGGCGCTGTAGGTTTCGTGTTGCTGATCGCCTGTTCAAACGTCGCCAATCTGCTCCTTGCCCGAGCCTCGGGCCGGGCGCGGGAGTTCGCCATCCGGGGAGCGTTGGGGGCGGATCGATTTCGCATCGTCCGCCAATTGGTTCTGGAGAGCCT
>DATEKZ010000560.1:0-2679 GCA_035277185.1 Verrucomicrobiia bacterium | reverse complement strand
AACGAAGGTTCGGTTCCACCAGAACCGGATAGCTCATCAACGCCAAGAGGCTTCCGGCGTTGCTCGCGGCATACAGAAAGTAAGGGTCCCCGGCTGCCCGATGGCGGGTGGTCGAAAACCATCGCTGCAGCAGCGGCGCGCTCGTCGCGACGATGAAGAACGGCAGGCCCGCAGTCGCCGCGAGACAACCGAGCAGCCACCCGGAAGGGTTCGCGCCCGCAGCCAGCAATTGAACGCGTGCCTCCGACACTCGGAACGGAAGAAACGCACCCGCCAGCAGCAGCAGAGTCGCGTGCAGAATCAACTGGCTTCGCAGGTTCAGCCGGGTGGTGACGAAATGCGCGCAGGCATAACCGGCCAGCAACATCGCCTGGAAAAACACCATGCACGTGTTCCAGACCGCCGGAGCCCCGCCCAGCAGCGGCAGCAGCATCTTGGCAATCATCGGCTGCACCCAGAAAAGAAGCAGCGCGCTGACGAACAGGGTTATGCCAAACAGCCACGCCATGCTCGCTCCGTCAGTTCGGGATAATCACCGTCTTCGCGGATTGCCAGTTGGCTGTCGTGGCCAGCGCCTGATTGGCCTGCTCGAGCGGAAAACGGTGCGTCACCATCTCCGCAAAAGGGTGCTCCTTCGACGTCGCGCCGAGAAAATCCAGGGCCATTTTCAAATGCCGCGGCTCGCTCGACCACGATCCGAAGACCTGGAGCTGCTTGCGAGTCACGACATGCGGGTTGAACGCAGCCGTGCCCGCGTCGCAATAGTGCCCCAGGACGAGGTATTTCCCGCCGTCCCGGCACATCTCCATTCCTTCACCGATCACCGCGGGACTCCCAACGCATTCCAGCACGACGTCCGCGCCTTCACTACCGATCCATTGGCGAGCCAGAGCGATGCGATCCGCGGGCGCGGCGACTTCCTCAATATTGATGACATGGTCGGCGCCAAACCGCCTGGCGAGTTCCAGGCGTTGTCGGGGGCCGCCGATGACGAGCGTTCGTTTCGCTCCGGCCGATTTTGCCACGGCCAGTGCCGCGATTCCGACCGGACCCGCGCCCTGGATGACAACGGAATCGTCCCAGGGAGAAGGGAGACGCGGCAGGGCCCCGTTCGCCGTCCGCGACTCAACACAGATTCGTTCGACGCCATGAATGGCGGTGATCAGCGCGCATCCGGCGCCGATGACCGATTCCGTCGGCAGGCCGTCGGGGATCTTGTGAAGCGCGGTCCCCGGCCGCAGGTAATGATACTGGGCGTAACCGCCGAGGAAGTGGGGCGATTGATCGCACCGATAACCAATACCGTAAGCGCGCCTTTGGCGGCAGCGTGTGGGCTGCTGTTTTTCGGAACAATAATAACATTGGCCGCACGACGTCGCGGAGTTCCAGGTGACGCGGTCGCCAAGTTCCAACCGATGACCGGTCCAATCGCGTTCAAGTCCGTCCCCGAGCTGCTCGATACAGCCGACCGTCTCATGGCCAAGGATAACAGGGAGGGAAATGGGAAGCTGTCCTTTCCACAAATGAACGTCGGTGCCGCAGATGCCGGCCATCTCGGTGCGAATCAAGGCGGCGCCAGGCTCCGGCTTGCTCGGCAAAGGGAATTGCTCCAGGCGCAGCGGGGCATTGAACTCCATTAGAACCGAGGCTTTGGCGGTCGCCATGACGCGCGAGACTTTGGACATCCCGGAAGCAAGATTCAACGTTCAACTGCGTCGCGATGAGAGAGACGTTCGATTGGGAATCCTGCGCTGCCGGGTGAAATATTCGGGCTAAACGCGCGCTCAGCGGTCGATGTCCCGTCGGACCCAGTCCGCGTGAAAATCCAGGTAGAGCTGGTTCCGTCCGCCATTGTGGGCCGACCACCCTTTCGCGGGAGGAACGCTGGCCCCGATGGACCATTGCGGATGGAACTCGAGCCACCAGGACTTCTCGAAGAAGGGACTCATCAACCATTCCTCCGCCGAAACGCTGGTTCCGCGTTTGGCGGCGCAGCTTTCGGGCGTCCGTCCCCGCAGGTAACGGGCCTGATTCACATCCATCTCCGCCAGTTTGTCACTGATGTAATTGGCCCAGCCTTTTTCGGGATGATCGCGTCCGTTCTCGCGCCACGGGCTGCTGAAGTGCGCGAGCCACGAGTTGGTCTTCTCCAATCGCGCGGGAGGAGACTCCCAGATCTTCGCGGTCTCATGATAGGGATGAAGCAGCGGCATGAACGAACCCATCCCGTTGTAGCGCTTGCCGCTCGCGCTCACCGGCGGCGTGAGCTGGAGTTCCTCGTCCGCCACAAAGGGCATCAGGTTGCGGTTGTCGTTCAAGTACATCGCCGTGCCGAATCCGATCTGCCGCAGGTTCGACAGACAGGCCGAGCGCTTCGCGAGGTTTTTTGTTTTGGAAAAGCCCGGCAAGAGCAGCGCGGCCAGAATTCCGATGATGCCGATCGTCACCAGCAACTCGATCAGGGTAAATCCGTAACCGCGTTGGTTGGCCTGGCACCGCCGATTGTTCTCGTCGCGCATCGGCATCGAGTCGCGAGCATAACGGCAGAGAAATCCGTACGGCAGCAAAAAAAGGTAGGGCGCGTTACTCCGTGCGCGCCGTTTGCCCGGTTGTTCCAGCCCGGCGCGCACGGAGTCACGCGCCCTACCTTATCTCATCTGCGTTCATCCGCGTTCATCT
>DATEKZ010000559.1:0-2570 GCA_035277185.1 Verrucomicrobiia bacterium | reverse complement strand
CCGGAACTGAATGTCGGGGGGACGGCAAAAGCCGTGGCGGGGAGGTGAGTTGAGGGGCTTTCCACTGACTACACATCCGGCATGGCAGCAACGCACCGAGTCACCTACCTCCGGCAAAACCGGAGGCTTGAATTGATGAATGGTACGCACCGTCGCCAAAGCGGCTTTGGCGCGTGGGCGACTGCAGAGCGTGGACGGCCCTCTCCCCTGGGGAGAGGGAGAATCGCTCCCCGGTTTTCGATATATCGAGGCGGGGGTATTTGCCGAGTGGTCATCGGCAAATCACGAAGCGTTCGAGTGCTGTTCCCTATCCCCAGGGGAGAGGGAGAATCGTTCGCCGCTTTGGTTTCGAATCGGATCAAAGCCGCCATTCGCAACCCTCCAACGCATGAACAACACTCCGAACCCTCCGCCCGAAGAACAGGAAGAACTGGTCCACGCGGACGACACGATCATCGGCAAAGCCGTCCGCTGGTCGCTGGTCGCCCTCGTCGCTGTCGCGGTCGTCGTCGGAGGAACTCTGCTCTTCCTCAAGCGCAAACCCGCGGCGGCGCCGCCCCAGGTGACGAAGATCGAGGCGCCGGTAGCCCGCGACCGGCCGCAGGCAGAGATTCCCGTTGCGAAGTTCACCGACGTCACAAAGGAAGCCGGAATTACGTTCGTTCACAACAATGGCGCTTCCGGCGACAAGCTGTTGCCGGAGACGATGGGCGGCGGCGTGGCGTTTCTCGATTTCGACAATGACGGCGACCAGGACCTGCTCTTCATCAACTCGACCTATTGGCCGTGGAACATGCCTGAGGGAAAGAAACCGACGATCCCGATGCTCTATCGCAACGATGGCAAGGGACACTTTGAGGACGCAACCACGCGGTCCGGCCTTGACATCGCCCTCTACGGAATGGGCGTCGCGGTCGGTGATTACGACAACGACGGAAACGCGGATGTATTCATCACCGGCGTCGGCGGCAACCGACTTTTCCACAACAGAGGCGACGGCAAGTTCGAAGAGGCGACTTCGCAGGCCGGGGTGGGCGGCGCGACCAACGGTTGGAGCACGTGCGCCGCCTGGATTGACTACGACAACGACGGCGATCTCGACCTCTTCGTCGGCAACTACGTTCAATGGTCGCGTGAAATCGACGCGGAAGTCGGCTATAAGATCGACGGGAAAACGCGCGCCTACGGGCAGCCGATGAATTTCGAAGGCGCGTTTCCCTACCTCTATCGCAATGACGGCAACGGCCGTTTTGCCGACGTCACAGCGCCGGGCGGCTTGCAGGTGAAAAACCCTGCCACGGGAGTCGCCTCCGCGAAATCACTTGGCGTTTCGCCAGTGGACCTCGACAGCGATGGATGGATCGATCTGATCGTTGCGAACGACACGACGCCCAACCAGGTCTTTCTCAACCAGCGTCATGGAACGTTCAAGGAGATCGGAGCCATCTCCGGCGTCGCGTTTGACAACTACGGCAACACCCGGGGCGCGATGGGCATCGATGCCGCCCGTTATCGCAACGACGACAAGCTCGGCGTCGCCATCGGCAACTTTGCCAATGAAATGACCGCGCTTTACGTCGCGCAGAATACGCCGACCCAGTTTACCGACGAAGCCATTACCGAAGGCATCGGCCCCGCCAGCCGGCTTCTGCTCAAGTTCGGGATTTTCTTTTTCGACTATGACCTCGACGGGTGGCTGGACCTGTTGAGCGTGAACGGACATCTCGAAGAGGAGATCTCCAAAATCCAAAAGAGCCAGCAATACGCGCAACCGGCGCAGCTCTTCTGGAACGCGGGCGCCGCAAACCAAAACGGCTTCCTGGTCGTTCCCTCTGAAAAGGCAGGCACCGACCTCTTCAAGCGCATCGTGGGCCGCGGGTCTGCCTATGCCGACATCGACGGTGACGGCGATCTTGACGCGGTGTTGACCCAGGTTGGCGGCCCGCCCCTGCTCCTTCGGAATGACCAGGCGCTGCTACATCACTGGTTGCGACTGAAACTGGTGGGAGCAAAGAGCAATCGCGACGCGATCGGCGCCTGGGTGAAGGTCCGGGTCGGGGACCGTGCGATGTCGCGGCAAGTCATGCCCACTCGCAGCTATCTTTCCCAGTCCGAGTTGCCGCTGACCTTCGGCATGGGAAAAACCGAACGAGTGGAGGAGGTCACGGTCATTTGGCCGGATGGCAGTCAGCAAAAAATCCCATCGCCGCGCATCGACAGTTTGTTCGTTGTCGAACAACCACGTTGAATCGTCGGACGGCGGGCGTCTCGCCCGCAGCGTTTCCGCGAGCTGAGATGTGTTCGAGTTCGTGAGGCATCCGGCTTCGTCGTGGCTGCTGCGCCCGGGACGGGCGCGGTCCGGAGCGGATCGCGAGACGCCGGGACTACCGAACGGTTTTGACCTCGCCCGACGCGTTCACCTCAATCTCTTTGGCGGATTGTGGGATTGGGCTGGCGGTCTTTTTTCCATCGGGCCATTGGACGTGGATTTGGGCCGGCGGTTGGGGAGGGGCCATCACCTGCACCGCGCTGTCCTGGGACCAATACCCGCTGCCCGCGTGGATCTCCCG
>DATEKZ010000558.1:0-7611 GCA_035277185.1 Verrucomicrobiia bacterium | reverse complement strand
GTCCCGATGCTCACCGTGTCGGTCCTAGCGCTCGCGAAGTCGGTGCCGCGAGCGCGCACCAGTTGTCCTTCCAGTTCGACCTTGCGACGCATGAGCAGTTTCTGCATTTCCTTGGCCGATTTGTACTCGTGGTTCTCGCGCAGGTCGCCGTAGCTGCGGGCAACGGCGACTTCCCTGGAGTTGGCGGGGATTTTCTTGTGGACCAACTCGTCGTATTCGTTCTTGCGCCGTTCGAGACTCTCCCACGAGACCACCAGGTTCGCGTCCTGCTTGGTTTGCTCGCCGGAAATCAACGTCTGGATCGCCGGATAACTCTTGACGATGCGGGCAAGCAGCGACCGTTTATCCATGTCATCAAAGCACGGGGAAAGCTGGAGGGCGCGCGTCAGGTCTTTGATCACTTCGAGGTCGGCGGAGCCTATCAACTCAACCAACAGCTCCTGATCGTCGAGAATGAAATCGCGCAGCTTGTTGGACCTTTTCTCGTTGAACTGGTCCCGCTCCATGGCCGTCAGCATGGCCCGGAAAACTTCCGGTCCAAGGATGTCGGCGAACGTGTCGGAGCGGTCCTTTGCCAGCCACAGGAGCAATTCGCTGCTGGCGGTGTGCTGGCTGATGACCCGGGCGATCGTTTCCTTGAGGGGGTTGAGTTTGCCTTCGTGGATGAGCAGGTGGGCGCACTCGGCGCAAACCTTGACCGAAACGCTGTTGACGATCGCAAGCAGGGATTCGGCCCAACGCTCGGGACTGGATTCCTTGAACGAATGCAGCGCCTGTTTGTGTTTGGCCGCCGGCATCTGCTCGAGCAACTGCCCAAGCTTCAGGTTCTGGGTCCAGATGGCTCCCGCGGTGAGCTCGCCCTCCAGCGCCTGCAACCCGGCGGCTTTGGCCAATTCGTCCCGGGCAAAAATCGCTTCCAGCGCCAGCGCCGGCTGGGTGCGCTGATGAGTGGCGATCTCTACGTTCAATGCCGTCGTCGCCTCCGTGATCGCCGCCGTTCCATCGACGAGGTCCGCGAGGTTTTTGAGCAGCTCGTTCGCGACCACCAGCCGCGCCTTCAATCCCTTCGCCGCGCGAAAATCTCCCAGCAAACGGTCTTGGAGCGAGACCTCCTTGGCCTGGTACTGGATCTGATCGGACTTCTTGATCGGTACCAGAAAATGGCCGTCCTTCTTCAACTCGCGTTTGGCCACCTCCCACCACTTCTTCCAGTCGTCGGCAATCACGTCGGGCACAAGGACCTGCTGGATCTGTTCGATTGTCGCTCTGCCGCCAAAACTCTGAAGGACCAGTTTGATGAGATCGAGGTGGTGCAACGCCGCCATCTTCTGCAAGCCATGAAGGTCGGACGCCTTGCGCGCGAGAATATGGTCGGCGGGAATGGGCTTGAGCGATTCCGCGGCAAAGGCCAGGTCCATCGAGTGGCCGGGCTTGTTTTGAAAATCGATGGTAAAGCGGGCGAAGACCGTATCGACAGTCGTGATCTTGCCAAAACCCCAACTGCGGTGCATGCAATAGCCGCCCTGCGCCAGCGTCAGGAGGGGCTCTAAGTGCTGACGGCCGATCTTGCCGGCGGCAACCAGTTTCTCGAACTCTTCTTTCATAATGCCAAAAATCTCGCGCGCAATGTAACAAGTGACATTATTAGGAGGTGCCTGCGCAAAAACCAAGAGAAATTGCCGTCCGCGTCCTGCAGCGTCGGGAAAAGGGCGCCGATTACGTGGAAAACCTCCTCGAAGCGGAATTGGGGCCGCTGGGTGGCCCCGATCGCGGCCTTTGCCAGGAACTGGTTTACGGCGTCGTCCGATGGCAGGCAACCCTCGATTGGCTCATCACGCGCAAGACCGAGGGCCGCGTGCAGAAAACCGCCCTGCAAATCCTCCTTCGGCTCGGTCTCTACCAGATGTTCTGGCTCGATCGCATTCCCGATCACGCTGCGGTCAACGAAATGGTGGAGCTGGCCAGACAACTCGGCTTCGGCGCCCAGTCCGGATTCGTCAACGCCCTTCTGCGCGGCTATTCGCGCGAGCGCGACGAAACCCGAAAGCGCCTCGAGGAATTAAAAACGAGCCAGGCCAGTCTCGGCTACTCCCATCCCGACTGGCTTTGCCAACGGTGGCAGCAGCGTTGGGACCAGGCGAATCTCCGGCAACTGCTCGAATGGAACAACACGCCTCCGAGAATCTACGCGCGCGTCAACACGCTCAAGACAAACGCCGGGAAGTTGCTCGAACAATGGCGCATCGAAAACGTCGAATACGACATCTTCCGTCGGGACTGGACGGGCGAGAATCTCGTCTTCGAACTGAAATCACATCCGCCTCTCGATGGCTTGCCCAGTTTTCAGCAAGGCCTCTTCTACGTGCAAGACCCGGGCACGCTGTTGGCCGTACACGAACTGAATCCTCAACCCGGCGAAACCATTCTTGACCTCTGCGCTGCGCCCGGAGGCAAGGCGACTTATATCGCCCAACTCATGCAGAACCAGGGCCGCCTCGTCGCCGAAGACCTGAACCGCATCCGCCTCGAGTTACTCAAGGAAAACTGCGAGCGCATGGGGGTGACCTGCGTGGAAAGTGTGTGCAACACCGGCATCGCCGTACCCGAACTGACCGCCCAGGTCGATCGGGTGCTCGTGGACGCCCCGTGCTCCAACACCGGCGTGATGCGACGCCGCGTCGATCTGCGCTGGCGCATCCGTCCGGAGGAGATCGACCGCCTCCGGGTCGCCCAGCTCGAATTGCTTCACGACGCCGCCCTGCAAACCAAACCGGGTGGCGTGCTCGTTTACAGCACGTGCAGCCTGGAGCCGGAGGAAAATGGCGGGGTCGTGAAGCAATTCCTGGCCGATCACCGCGAGTTCAGGTTGGAAAACGAACGGGAACTCCTGCCGTTCCACGACGGCGTCGATGGCGCGTATGTCGCCACGTTCAAACGCACTCCAGACGCACGTGTATAGGCAGCGTCTATTCAAGGAAATGAAACGTTCGCCTTCACCCCGGCCCGCTGCCCCATCCGTAACGATGCAGTTCGAGAATTGGCTCGCCCTCACCCTAACCCTCCCCCCACCGGAACGAGGGAGACGACCAACAGGAGATAACAGAGGAAACAGAGAGCAAGAGCCATGAAAATCATCTTTGTACCGCCCGAAGGCGGGTCACCAAAAGGTGAGTGCGAAAAGATTCCAGATAGCGAACTCCAGGCCCATTCCTCCGTTGTCTCTGTTTCCTCCTGTTCAAGTCCTAATGAATCGTTACGGCCCAGGAGAGGGAACTCACTTCGGCCACGCTGTGACGAATCACGGGATGATGAAGTTAGGCGAGGCGATCGAGAGCTTCTCCATCTCCTTGGGGGAGAGGGCCGGGGTGGGGACGAGCGTACTATCCGACTGAATCGTTCCAGCCCAGGGAGCACTGCCATTGAATTGGGCACCCATGGAGGGAATCTGCCGCATGAATGCGGCGTTCCTCTCGCTTGCGGGCGGAGGGATGGCACACGTAACGCGCGGGCATGCCGGCGAATAGGAACGCCGGATTCATCCGGCAGCCGTCGAGTCATGACGACCGCTGCACGATTCAGCCAGCCTTAATTGGAAATGAAACGCCACGCCTCCCCTGAGCCTCCACATCCCAAAACCATCCCGATCCTGGTTCACGAGAGTCAGTTTCCAGGAAATGTCCGAAGGGAACTTCTGAAAAGCCTTGAAGATCGCCGCATCAACCACAAGTTCCATTACGACAGCGCGAAGCAGACGGTCAAATGGCTGGCCCTGCACGAACTCCTGTCACCCTTTCGGCGCGATCCGGATTGCGCGCGCATTTATGAGGAGAGTTTCTCGTTCATTGCCCGGACGATTCCCTCGCGGCGGGTGCTCGTGGTCGGCATCGGTTGCGGCGGCGGACAGAAGGACACCGAGCTGCTACGCCGGTTGCAGGCCGAAGGCAAGCAGGTCGTTTACGTCCCCGTGGACGTGAGCACACCCATGGTGATCGTGGCGGCACAGACGGCGCAAACGGTCGTCAGCCCAAACGACTGCCATCCGGTTGTTCTGGACCTCGGAACGACGGACGACCTTGCAGCCGTGATCTCGTCTGTTTCCGACGACGACACCCCGCGACTCGTGACCTTTTTTGGCATGATTCCCAATTTCGAACCGCAATCGGTTCTGCCTCGGCTTGCAGCGGCGCTGCGCAAGGATGATTGGCTGGCGTTCAGCGCCAATCTTTCTCCGGGAACTGATTACCAAGCCGGAACGGAGTTTGTCCTGCCGCAATATGACAACGCACCCACTCGCGAATGGCTGTTGACGCTGCTCTACGATATGGGTTTCGAGCCCGACGACGGGAACGTGAGGTTCGGGGTCGAAAATCCGCCGGAGCGTTCCGATCTGTTCCGAATCGTTGCTCACTTCGATCTGACCAGGGACCGTGTCATTCAAGTGGACAATTCCAAGTTTCAGTTTCGAAGCGGCGAATCGATCCGGCTCTTTTACTCGTTCCGGTACACGCCGGAACGCCTCCGCGCACTTCTGGCGAAATTCGGACTTAAAGTGATCGAGGCGAACATATCGAAAAGCCAGGAGGAAGGCGTATTCGTCTGCCGCCGCGACTGAGCGATCTTTCATGGGCGGCGCTGGCGCCGGAGAACGTGGAGCCATCCTTTACATCGCGATCGAGATCTGCTTTTCCCTTCCGTCACCCTGCTAAACTGAGTTAGCATTTGACCGCTTTGATTCAGGACAATTTTTGCGACTTTAGGTGTCCCTACTGCGACAGCCCGCTTTCGTTTCCCGCTAGTGATCAATAGGCAGTACGAATCCGAACTGGACGCGAATTGCGCGAATTACCGCGAATAATCAATCGCGCGCCGTCAATTCGCGTAAATTCGCGCAATTCGCGTCAGCCTTTTTTTCTTTATCTGCGTTCATCTGCTTCTATCTGCGGTTCTCCGTCTCGGCGCCCGTTCCCGAATCCGTGTGACGTTCGTCGCCACGCCGGATTCGCCCAGGTTGTATTTCAAATCAAAATATCCGTCGCGGTCGGTATCGCGTCGCACTGTGCGTTTGCCGATCTTCGGATCGACCACCAACTCCTCGTCCACAACTCCGTCGCCATTCTCGTCAATGTGCGTGGTGGTTCCTTTGATCCACTCCCGGCGCGCGCCTTGTGTGATTTCCTTCCAACCGCGCCCGGAAAAGCCGACGAACCAGATCAAAAGCCCCAGACCGGCGCTGGCGAGGGTGAGACAAAGGAAGCGATACGAAACCTTGTTGACCATTGGCCCGACGCAAGTCAGTCAAAGGCGAATACGCTCAGGCCCGTCCCTTGGCGAATGCCGTCAGCAATCGCGTTCAACTCCTCTGTGCTCAGTCTGGAGGCATAGACCTCCGGCGTCGGCCGGGCCGTCGTATAGGCATGCACCTCTTTGATCCTTCCGCCATCCCGCACGATTTCGTTCAAACGATCGCAGTAGGCATTGAGTTCCGCCGACGGAATCACTTCTCCGCGCACCTTGAGGAACAGGCTTTGTACGACGATCGGACGGGCTTTCGCAGTGTCGCCCAGGTTTTTAAGAATTCGCTCGAACCGGATTGCCGTTCGATTGACCGTCCGAAAATAGCTCTCGGTGCCGGCGTCAAGCTTGCACCAGACCTCGCCGTTGGCGACGTCCATGATCTCAAGGCCTCGTTTCACGTCGACCTTGTCGAGTCCGGCGGCGTCGGTGATCAACACCATTTTGGTCTTGTCCAGACGCTCGCGCCGCTTGACTGCGGCCACGGCGTCCGCGCACTCGGCGAAGTTGTGGATCATGGTCGGCTCGCCGTCGCCGCTGAAGGCGATGTCCTTGATGTTGCGCGTGATGAACGAGGGAAGCTCGTCGAACTTCGGTTCCTTCGCCAGACCGCCATCGCGCACGAAATGAATCATGGCCGCCAATTCGTCCCGGACCTGGTCCAGGTTCACCTCGGACACGCGGCCGGGAACTTTGCGGTCCACCTCGCAATACACACAGTCGAAATTGCAGAGCTTGTCCGGATTCAGGTTGATGCCGAGGGAAAGACCGCGCGAACGGCGGGAGATGACCGGATAGACAAAAGTAAAATCAGCGAACTGCCGCGAGTGATCCTGCACCACCGCCAGGTTGCTGCGAATCTGGATGGGCTTGTCAGCCACGCGCCGAATGTAGCCGCGGGCTTCGGCTTGCGCCAGCGAATCCCACGTGTCGGAAATTCATTGCCGCGCGGTGGCGATGATGGCGGGGTTCTTTTGAAACGATCTGAGCGCCATCAGCAGAGCGCCGAAAATCATCAATGATCCCGCAAAGAACGCCATGCCAGGCACGTAGATCGGCGCGCGCGGACCGGCGAAATAACCGAAAAGTTTCGTCGCCACGATCGGT
Source organism: Verrucomicrobiia bacterium (assembly GCA_035277185.1). Classification (GTDB taxonomy): domain Bacteria; phylum Verrucomicrobiota; class Verrucomicrobiia; order Limisphaerales; family AV2; genus DATEKZ01. The sequence goes on along the minus strand of DATEKZ010000558.1, from coordinate 1,212 downwards.
CCCAGGATTCCCGCCAGACTATTGAGGCTGTTGAGCGCTCCCTGCAGGGCGCCCTGTTCGTTCAACGGAACCTGCCGCGAGACCAGCCCCTGGAGGGCAGGGTTGGCGACCGCGCCGAAGGATCCGACGATGATGAGCACGCAAACCATCCATCCCTGCGTCGCCAGTCCGTAGCTGGCCATGAACACCGTACCGTTGATCAGCCCCACAACGATGGCGCGTCGTTCGCCGAGCGCGGGCACGATCCGCCGCGCCAGTCCACCCTGCACGATTGCCGCCATGATTCCGACGATGGCGAGCGAGCCACCCACCTGGGCGCTCGTCCAATGATACCGTTTGTCGGTGTAAAGCACCCAGGTGCTGGGAAATACCTGGTGCGCGAGGTTGAACAGGAAATACGTTGCGGTCAGTCCAAGCACGACCGGATAGCGGTTCAGCGCGGCGAGCGAGCCGACCGGGTTGGCGCGGGACCAGTCGAAGGGACGGCGTTGTTCGCGCGGCAGCGACTCCGGCAGCACGAACACTCCATAAAGCCAATTCAACAACGTCACGCCGGCTGCCGCCAGAAAAGGGACGCGCAGACCAATCTCGCCCAGCAAGCCTCCCAGCGCGGGGCCGGCGATAAACCCCAGCCCGAACGCCGCGCCGATGAGACCGAAGTTTCCCGCGCGCTTCTCCGGCGGGCTGACATCGGCGATGTAGGCGCTCGCGGCGGTGATATTCGCGCCCGTGATCCCCGACACCACCCGGCCAACGAAAAACCACGGAATGCTCGGAGCGAACGCCAGCAACAGGTAATCCAACCCCGATCCAAACAGCGAACCGAGAATCACCGGCCGCCTTCCGAACCGGTCCGACAGGCTGCCCAGCACCGGCGCACAGAGGAATTGCATCAGGGAGTAAAGCGCGGCCAGCCAGCCATAAATACTCGACGCGTCTGAAATATCGCCGCCGGAAAGCTGCTCGATGAGCTTGGGCAAAATCGGGATGATCAATCCGATGCCAAGGATATCGAGAAACAGCGTGACGAAGATGAAGCCAAGGGCGGGTTTGCGAGAGCTCACGCTGGGTTCGTGTTCTGTTTAGGACTCCGGATTAACAGTCTGAATTCGACGCCGGTCCGTCCGCCTACATCCCCATGATCTGATAGCCGCAATCCACGTAGATCACCTGCCCGGTGATCGCGGCGGCGCCGTCGCCGGCCAGGAAGAC
>DATEKZ010000557.1:0-7014 GCA_035277185.1 Verrucomicrobiia bacterium | reverse complement strand
TCGCGAACGACGATCGGCGGCTTGAGAGTGATGATTTCGCCGGTGGCCGGGGCGACAAACTTGGGCATCGCCGGCGCGGCGGGCTGAGCGGGCGCTTTGGTTTCCGGCTTGCCGGCATGTGGTGGCGCGAAGACCGGGCGGTCGCCGGGCCGGCCTGGTCTGGCGGGAGCGACGGGCTTGGGTGGCAGTTTAACCGCCCCGACTTTGGCCCCGATTTTTGGGGCCGGCTTTTGCGGCAGTTGTATGAACCCCACTTTTTCACCCACGCGGGGAGCAGGCGGGGGAGGAGGCACCGCCGGTTGCGACGGCAAAGGCAGTTCCACGGGAGTCTCTTTGATCTCGACCACCTCCTGAGGCGGCGAAGCGTGCTCTACATCGGGCGGTACGGCCGGTGAATCCGCGGGAGGCTCTGCCGCCGCCGGCGGTTCGGGCGGCGCCGAGACGATGACGATGGGTTCGGGGGCGGCAGGGGGAGGTTCAGCGACGGCGACCGGCTTGCCGCCCAGTTGTTCCTCCAGATATTCAGCGGTGATCTTGTCGAGGGAACTCGACGGGACTTTGGCGCCGGCAATGCCCAGTTCCTTGGCCTTGACAAGGACTTCCTTGCTTTCGATTCCAAGTTTCTTCGCGATGTCGTAGATACGAACGGGCATAAAATCTTTCTTCGAACCGGCCTATCCGCAAAGTCTTCATGCGCTTATTAACATGCGGACATTGGGTTTACCAACCGCATACCAATTAGGCAACTGATGTTTCGCCGACTTTGGCATTTCGCCGGGCGGCCTCGGCCCGGACGGCGTCAAGGATGGCCCCGGCCTGCGGACCGATTTCCGGGATCCCTTCCAGGTCGGTGGCCTCGGCCTGCAGCAGGTCTTCCAAACTCAGGAACCCGCGATGAACGAGCACATCGGCCTGTTCCGCCGAGATGCCCGGGATGGAGGCCACGGCCTTGACCGCTTGCGCAACCTTCTCTTCGAAACCCATTGCGATAACCGCTTCCGGCTCAATATCCACCTGCCACCCGGTCAGTTTTGACGTCAGGCGCGCGTTCTGGCCGCGCTTGCCGATGGCCAGCGAAAGCTGGTCTTCGCTGACCAGGATTTTCGCGCGTTTCCGGGCTTCGTCGATTTCGAACGTCTTCAGCTTGGCGGGCGCCAGCGCGTTGGTCAGGAAATTCCTCACGTTGGAGTCCCACTTGATGATATCCACTTTCTCGTTGTTCAGCTCGCGAACGATGTTCTTTACCCTTTGGCCCCGCAATCCGACGCAGGCGCCGACCGGATCGACTTTGTCGTCGCGGGAGTAAACGGCGAGTTTGGTGCGGAAACCCGGTTCGCGGGCGATACCTTTGATCTCAATGGTGCCGTCGTTGATCTCGGAAACCTCGAGTTGGAACAGCTTCACGACGAACTGAGGATCGGCTCGCGACAGGATGATCTCGGGGCCGTGCAGGCTGTTCTCGACCGCCTTCACGTAGCACCGGATGCGCTCGCCAATCTGGTATTCCTCGGTGGGAACGCGCTCGCGATTGGGCAGTAGCGCCTCAAATTTTCCGAGATCGACGATCACATCGGACCGGTCAAAGCGGCGCACCGTCCCGCTGACGATATCGCCGGTGCGGTCCTTGAACTCCGAGTAAATAAGTTCCTTTTCGGCCCGGCGGATATGCTGCATGAGCGCCTGCTTGGCGTTCTGTGAGGCGATCCTTCCGAAATTGGCAGGCGTCACCTCGACCTCGACCTCGTCGCCAGGCTGGGCGTCCGGTTTGATTCGCCGGGCATCGAAAACGGAGATCTGGTCGTGCTTGGAAACGACCTTCTCCGACACGACGAGCTTGGCAAACGCGCGGATGTCGCCGGTCTTGGGGTCGATCGTACAGCGCAACTCACGGGCCGGGCCGACGGCTTTTTTGGCAGCCGACAGCAGGGCTTCTTCGACGGCTTTCACGAGGACATCCTTGTTGATGCCCTTCTCGCGTTCCCAGTATTCCAATATCGCTAAAAACTCTGCGTTCATACTCACATATCCATCGTCCCCACCAGGGGAACAAAAAAGTCGGCAGAATCTGATCTCCGACTTTCGGCGCGCTGGTGAACCAGCAACTATTCCACTTGTAGCCAGACCTTAGGCAGGCCGTTTCAGGCAGTCAAGTCAAAAGCCGCTCGTTCAGCGCCTCTTTCAGGGGTCGCAGGGCGGGTCGTCGCGATTGGCGAACACGGATTCCATCGCGGCCAAACCCGGGAAAGAAACCTGCAAAATTTTTTGCAATTTGCGACCGGCTGTCTGAATCTTGGCGCATGACGACACCGCTCGCGCTGGTCTTCTATGAGAATCTTTTGCCCGGCAGTCAACTGGTCAACCGGTTGCAGGACCTCGGTTACCGCGTGCAGACCATTGACGACCTGAAGACCCTCGTGCTTCAAGCAGTGCAGGAAAAACCGCTGATCGTCGTCGCCGATCTGGCATCCGCGCAATCCGACGTCTGCGCCGTGATTCGCGAACTCAAACGCAATCCGGAGACCAAACACATTCCCGTCATTGCCTTCAGCGACATGAGGGACGAACGGCTTCCGGCGGCGGCAACCGCCGCGGGCGCCACGATTGTGGCGGGCAGCGGCGCCATTCTCGATCAACTGTCCGAACTCCTGGAACAGGCGCTTCGAGTCGAGTAGCGGGTCTTCACATTCACACCCTTACCGTATGGAAATCCCCGCGGTCAAACTCACGAAGGGCGTTCACGTCTTGCATCTGTTCTACCGGATCGATCGTGTCCGATGGACACAACTGCCCGGCGGCGAAACGGCCCGGGCGCTCGCGCGGCTCGAAGGGCTGTGCGCGGCGAACGCGGCGGCTTCCCATCCGCGCCTGACGACTTATGCGAACATCGGCGGCAAGGCAGATATGGTTTTCATGCTCGCGGCCGCCGAGTTGGGCCAGCTTGGACGAATCCATCGCGACCTGGAGGATTGTTTTCCTCCCGGAACGCTGGTCCCGGTTTACACCTATCTCAGCGTCACCGAACTGCCCGAATACGTCACGACCGAGGACGACATGAAGCAGACGCTGATCCACCAGGAGAAACTCGACCCCGGCAGCGAGGCGTTCAACAAACGCCTGTCGGAACTTCAGGCGCGCCAGGCGGAATACGAGCGTTACCGGCTTTATCCCGAACTGCCGGACTGGGAGGTGATGGCGTTCTACCCGATGAGCAAGCGCCGCAGCGCGGCGGACAACTGGTACATGCTGGATTTCGCCACGCGCAAGAAACTGATGGCCGGCCACGCGCGCGTGGGACGGAAGTTTTCCGGCCGCATTTCGCAGCTCATCACCGGATCGACGGGTATCGACGATTGGGAGTGGGGAGTGACGTTGATGGCGCATCAGGTGGACGCCCTCAAGGAGATCGTTTACGAGATGCGCTTTGACGAAGTGAGCGCGCGCTACGGGGAGTTCGGTCCGTTCTACGTCAATTTGCGCCTGACGCCCGCGGCGCTGTGGCAGCATTTGCACTTGTAACGCGAGGGTCGTCGCACGGACATGCGTGGGAAGGAAGGACCCGAATATCCGCACGCTGCAAGATTCTGAGATGCGCCCCGCGCGAAGTTTGAGGAAAACTTATCCTTGACGTTAAGCGGCGCGCCTTCTTAAATGCAGCCGTAACCTTAAGGCGCATGCGTATTTCCGCACACTGAAGAGGACACGTGTTGGTGGGGGCCAGCAAGTGTCCTTTTTGTTTGTGCCTTAAGTCTATCAGGAGAAAGTTATGGCCAGTGGTAAAGTCAAGTGGTTCGACAACAAGAAGGGGTTTGGCTTCATCGCCCAGGACACCGGTCAGGACGTGTTCGTTCATCACACCGCCATCATGGGGCAAGGTTTCAAAACCTTGAATGAAGGAGAGACCGTCAACTTCGAAATTGTCGAAAGCGCCAAAGGATTGAAAGCCCAGAACGTCCAGCGCGCCCAACAATAAACTCCGGCTCCAGCCCAGCCCGCGTTTCTTTCGCAGATTTTTATTCACGGCCCCAGCCGCGAGGGGTTATGTATTCACTCGATGAGCGGCAGTCGCCCACAACCTGTCACGAGCCTGTACGTCCACGTGCCCTTCTGCGCGCACAAGTGTGAGTACTGCGCCTTTTATTCGGAAGCCGCCAACGGCCATCTGGTCAACCGCTACGTCGCGGCGCTGATCCGCGAGATGGAACTGGCCGCCACCGACCTGAAACCGCGCACGGTCTTCTTCGGTGGCGGCACACCGTCGCTGCTCAACCTCCGGCAGTGGGAGCAAATCCTCCAAGTGATGCAACGCCTCCATCTCCTCGGGGCGGAGGAATGGACCGTCGAGTGCAACCCGGCAACGGTTTCGCTCGACAAAGCCACGCTGCTTCGCGACCACGGCGTCAACCGCGTTTCGATGGGCGTTCAGTCATTGAACGAAGAATTGCTCGACCGGCTGGGGCGGATCCACAGTCGCGCGATGGTCTTCAAGTCATTCGATGTCTTGCGAGAGGCCGGGTTCGATAACATCAATCTCGACCTGATGTTTGCGATTCCGGGGCAGACGATGGCGATGTGGCGCGAAACATTGCGGGAAGCGCTGGCGCTCGGCAGCGAGCACCTCTCGTGTTACGAAGTCATTTACGAGGAGGACACACCGCTGTTCGCTCAATTGAAAGCCGGCCAATTCGACGTGGACGACGACCTGGCCTGCGACATGTACGATGAATTGATCGCGTCCGCGGACCGGCGTGGGTTTCAACAGTATGAAGTCGCGAATTTTGCCCGCCATCTCTCTACCGCCGCTGCGGACGTGCCCGATCACGCCTGCCAGCACAACGTCAACTACTGGCGGGGCGGCATGTTTTACGGACTGGGACCGAGCGCGACCAGCTACGTGCGCGGCGTGCGGATGAAGAACTGGTCCAACACGGTCCTGTATTGCGAGCAACTCGAACAAGGGCGCCGGCCGATCGAGGCGCACGAGGAACTGGCGCCGCTCCGGCGCGCTGGGGAAACGGCCGCTTTCGGTCTGCGGATGAATGCCGGTTGGCCGTTCGCAGAGTTCCAGAAGACCACGGGATTCGATCTGCGCCGCGAGTGGTCGGTGGACATGAATCAATTGGCGGACCGAGGCTTGGGGCAGATCGAGCCGGATCGTTTCAGATTGACCGGAAGCGGGTTGCGATTCGCCGATGCCGCCGCCGAAGAGTTTTTGCGCGCTTAGTCAACGACCCAATTCAGCCCGCGAAACACGCGAAAAACGCCAAAGAAGGGCAAAGCGAAAGCGTGATCGCCCGAGGAAATTTCGATCACCCAAGAGCAAGCAACGACGAGAAAAGGAAAAGGGCACTCTTCCACCTGTTTTCGCGTGGTTCGCGTATTTCGCGGGTAATTCAATTGCATGGGGCGGCTTGGTCGTTTGGACCCGGCAGATGATCCGCGCCGTCTACTTGTCCTTCAATTCGACTTCACCCGCCCAATCCGGAGCCGGCGGATGGGCGCGGAGGTCGGCGATCTGCTGGAGGTAGAATCGCGCCGGGCCGTCGTTCGGATGCATTTCCAGCGTGCAGCGGAAACCGGCTTCGGCGGCATCAAAGTTTTTCCTCTGAAATTCCTTCAACGCCTGTCCGAATGTTTCACGCCAGGGCTTGCTGGCTTCGGCCTGAGCGCTGAAGCCGAGCAGTTCATAGACCTCCACGGCTTTCTCGAACCCTTTGAGCCGGAAGCGGCCGGCAAATCGAGTGGCGATTTTATCGCCCGCGCCTTCGTGAGTTTCTCCTGTGATGAGAGTGTCCGTGCCGAGGTATTTGTTCAGTCCTTCCATGCGAGCCGCCAGATTGATGTTTTCGCCGAGCGCCGTGTAATCGAAACGCGCCGTGCTGCCGAAGTTGCCGACGTTGGCCACGCCGGTATGCAAGCCGATGCGCGTGACGAGCAGATGGCCATTCATGTATTGAGGCGGCTGATCGCGAAAGCGCAGAGCCGCCTCGCAGGCCCGCAGGGCGTGATCGCTCTGCGGGTCGGGTGCGTTCCAGAAAGCGAAAATCGCGTCTCCGATATATTTCACGATGGTGCCGTCGGTGTGATGAACGCACTGCGCGACGGCGGTCTGGAAATAGCTGTTCATGTGCCGCTGCAGCTCATCCGAGTCCATGCCCTCGGAGATCGACGTGAAATTGGCAATGTCACTGAAAAAAATCGTCAGCGTCTCCTTTTTCGCCCCGGGGCGGAGCAGTTCCTTGTTGCTCGCAAATTTTTTCACGAGCTTTGGTGAAAGGTAAAGCGCCAGGGTATGCTCGTACAATTTGTTCTGGACGTAAAGCCGGATGGAATTGAAAACGATCGCGCAGACCAACGCTGTGAAGATTTGAACGACCATGATTGCCCAGGGAAACCATATGCGCGTGTATTTGAACAACAGGTAGTCGGCCAGGGTGACGCCCAGCATCCCTGCCAGCGCCACAGCAACGGATGCCGGAGTCCGAAGCTGGATCAGGCCATATCCGAAGACGAAGCCAACCGCCACGATGAGCAATACCCTTATGAGGAAATGTAGTTGGGTCAGCCAATCGCCACGCAACAGGTTGAGAAAAATCGTCGCCTGGACTTCAACCCCCGGCATAAAGAGGCTTTCTCCTGCCGTCCAGTGTGAGAAGGGAGTGCGGTATTCATCTTTTCTCTCGCCTGAAAATTTCGTCAAAAGATTCGCGCCAACGAAGACAACTTTGTTGCTGAAAAACCCGGTAGAGGTCGCGTTCGTGTCAAGTGCCTGGTAAAGGCTGACGCTGGGAATCGTCCGCCTGGGAAGGCCATAATAATTGACCCACCTTCGAGTGAATCTTTCCTCCGGGTCCTTTGTCACTTCTGCGTTCAAAGTCTCGGCAGCCATCCAACTGAGACTCGGAATCTGGTCGTCCCGCGAGCCATGAAAATGCTGGCGGACGATCAGATCCTGGTCGGGAACAACTTCAGCCGAGCCCATGGCTGCCGCCGCTTCACGGAATGGAGGATAGGGCG
>DATEKZ010000556.1:0-3001 GCA_035277185.1 Verrucomicrobiia bacterium | reverse complement strand
TCTATTGGGCGCAGGTGGAACGGATTCCCACAAACGAAGCGTTGCAGCGGCTCGAACCGGGAGTCGTTATCCAGGGACGCAAGACGCTGCCCTGCCACGCCCGGGTGCTCGATCCGCAGCCCGACGTGCCGCCGCGCGATCCGCCGATTCGTTTTCGGAAGAATGTCCCCGACTGCTGGATCTCCCTGAAAATCACTGAAGGCAGGAACCGGCAGGTGCGGCGGATGACGGCGGCGATCGCGCATCCGACCTTGCGTCTGATTCGAGTGCGCGTCGGGAACTTCGATCTGGGCGGGCTGTCGGCAGGCCAATGGCGGATTCTGACGGCCGCGGAGAGGAAGCTGGTTTTGTCGTAGCACAAAGGCAGATTTGCCCTTTTCTTTCCACACATCCTCTTTAGGCTACGGCGCACGTCGGCGCATGGCCTTGAAATTGTTCAACACTTTGACGCGCTCCGTGCAGGAGTTCGAGCCTCGCGATCCCGCAGGAAAAAAGGTCGGCATGTATTGCTGCGGCCCGACGGTGCACGACTTTGCGCACATCGGAAACTTCCGCACGTTCGTGTTCGCCGATCTCGCGCGGCGCCACCTTGAATTCAACGGATACGAGGTCGAGCACGTGATGAACATCACGGACGTGGAGGACAAGATCATCAAACGCGTTCGCGAATCCAACACCTCGCTCCGCGAATACACCCTCCGCTACGAAGCGGCCTTCTTCGAGGATCTGGAGAGGCTGGGCTGCCTGCGTCCGCATCAGATACCCCGCGCCACCGAAAACATAGGCGAAATCATTTCGCTCATCGAAAGACTGCTTGGGCGCGGGCTGGCCTACAGGGCGGCGGATGGTTCTGTCTATTTCAGTATCGAGAAGTACCGCGGTTGCGGCTGCCAGTACGGCCAGTTGGTAAAGTTGAATTTCGACGAGATGCGCGCCGGCGAGCGGGTCAGCAGCGATGAATATGCGAAGGAATCGTTCGCGGATTTCGCACTGTGGAAAGCGCGGACGCCCGAGGACGGCGGGGTGTTCTGGCCCAGTCCGTGGGGCGAAGGGCGGCCGGGCTGGCACATCGAGTGCAGCGCCATGAGCATGAAGATTCTTGGACCCAGTTTCGATCTTCATCTCGGCGGAGAGGATCTGATTTTTCCGCATCATGAGGATGAGATCGCGCAGAGTGAAGGGGCGGGGTTGCAGCCGGACGGCGAGCGCTTCGTGAAATACTGGCTGCACGGCGCCCATCTCCTCGTCGAGGGAAGAAAGATGAGCAAATCCCTCGGCAATTACTTTACACTGCGCGACCTGCTGTCGAAGGGGTATTCCGGAAGAGAGATTCGGCGACTCCTCCTGTCCGCCCATTACCGCGAGTCGTTCAACTTTACTTTGGAGGGCCTTGACGCGGCCCGCCGGACGCTCGGTCGCATCGACGACTCCATTCTACGATCGAAGGAGCACCTGTCTGCAGGTCCCCAAAGCCAGGAAGCCAACGGGGTTGCGGAAAAAGAACTCAGCCGGTTTGCCGCGAGCCTGGACTCGGACCTCAACGTCTCGGCGGCGTGGGCTTCAGTCTTTGAGGTCGTCTCTGAGTTGAACGCTCTAACGCGTTCGGATTCGGTCGCCATTGGCGATTCCGACCGACTCCGTCTGGCCGGGCTGTTATCGACGCTGAAGGCAATGCTTTCGGTCTTTGGCATCGATGAGCGGGCGCAAGCTGAAGCGCCGCCGGAGATCATCGCCCTGCTCGAGCAACGTCAGGCCTCCCGTAAGGCCAGAGATTTCAAGCGCTCAGACACCATTCGAGACGAACTGAAGGCCAGGGGCTGGATCATCGAAGACACGCCAAAAGGCCCGCGGCTCAAGGAATCCCCGGCTGCTTGAACCCGGCTTGAATTTTCTCGTCAAAGCGCCGCGGAACGGCTACTTTATGCGCGTTTTGGTTATGTCTATGATAGACTGTGGCTACTTGAAGTTGATCCTGCTGGGTTTCCTTCTAGGACCGGGATTGTCGCTGCCTGCCCAGTCGCCGGCCCAGCCTCAGCCCGTTCCGTCGAACGCGCCCTTGCCTCCTCCGCCGCCACCTTCCGGTTTCTTCCAACCATTCAACCTCGTCACCAATCCGATTGCCGCTCCGACGCCACTGTTGCGACCGTCGCTGTCGCCCGGGCGCGTGCCTCCCAACCTTTCGCCATTGCGCCCGGTTGTGCCCGGGCAGGTCGCCGTCCCGCCACAGACGCCATCACCGCTGGTTTGGGACGCGGAGATCAAGGAGTACACCGCCCGGCCGGGAGAAACGAATGTCCAGCTCACTTTCAATCTGACCAACACGGCGCCGTCCGAGGTGTTGATCAATGACGTCCGCACCTCGTGCGGTTGCACCGTCGTCCGCTTGCCGGAGTACCCGTGGAGACTGGCCGCCGGAACGAACGGCCAGATTCACGTCACGGCGGACCTGCGGGGCAAACGCGGACTGCTCCACAAGCTGGTTTATGTCTATACCGCGGCCTACGGGGTCAAGCCTCTGACGATCAAGGTGAACATTCCCGATCCGGCGCCGGGCGCGATGGCAGACCGGAGTCGCAATCTCCAGATTGCGGCGGCGGACCGGCAGGCCGTCTTCAAGAACGATTGCGCCAAGTGCCACTCGGAGCCGGCCATCGGAAAGAAAGGCGCCGAATTGTACACCGCGGCCTGCGCGATCTGTCACGATGCCGAACATCGCCTCGCCATGGTGCCCGATCTGCGCGCGCTGAACCATCCCACCAACCGCGACCATTGGAAGACCTGGGTCATTCACGGCAAGCCGGGAACTCTGATGCCGGCGTTTGCGAAATCCGAAGGGGGCCCGTTAACGGACGAGCAGATCGATTCCCTCGCTGACTACCTGGCCGAGCACGTTCCATCGCGAACGGCCGCTGCGCCATCCGCGGGCGCTTCACACTGACGCCCCGACCCTCCGGTTGATCCTTGCCGACACGACGCCGCAGCCGCCGGAATGAAAGGCCTG
>DATEKZ010000555.1:0-2959 GCA_035277185.1 Verrucomicrobiia bacterium | reverse complement strand
GTCCGAGAAGGACTCCTGGTACTTCGCATCGGTGAAATCTTTGACGTTGGCCAGTTTGCCCGCTTTCGTTTGCCCTTTGCCGTCCTTTCCGTGACAGGATCCGCAATGTTTTGTCCAGTTTTCCTGGAGGTCGGCTGCCGTCATGGAAGCAGTTCCGATTGCCACACAGGCCACGATACTTGCCATTTTTTTCATAATGAATCGCTCCGTGCAGCTTACTTTTTGAACCCCCGCATGAAGGCGATCAGCGCCTTGATCTCATCTTCGGTCAATTTGTCCTTGTAGGGATCCATTTTCTTTTTCCCCTTTTCGACGATGCCTTCCTTGATCACTTTCAGAGCGTTCTCGTCCTTCATTTCCTCCTGCACCTTGGGATCGGTGTAATCCTTGACGCCGCTTTGCTTGCCCATCTTCGTATTCCCCTTGCCGTCCGCCCCGTGGCATTTCATGCAGTTCTTTTCCCAGTTTTCTTTCACGTCGGCAGCCCAGACAGCCGAAGCCGTCGCGAGCGCCAGTCCGATGGTCCGTACGATTGTTTTCATGAACTCGATTGTTTCATTCCCCGCTCAAAACCTCAACTGCACACTGGTCATAACCAGATGCGCGTCGTAATCGTTCCGCCCGCCCGAAGTCCGGTCACGGTTATTGAAGAAACCGTATTTGAGCGTCCACCGCACGCGCTCCGTGAGCCGCCGGCTCAGGGTGGCGATAATGCCGTGCTCTTCGGCGTCCACGCCATACGGCTGGCTGGCGGCCGAGTTGTTCACGTAATTGTCCGCGCGGTAATAGAAGTACTGCGCCTGGAGGTCGGTCTTGTCATCCAGCACGTAACCGACCGTTGCGCTGGCGTTCCAGTAATCGTTTTCGGAGTTCAGGACCACGTTCAGAGGAACGCCATTGGTCGTCACCACGTCATTGGCCGGAGTGTCCGTCTCGTCCAGCGCGTAGTTGACGCTCGCCTGCACGAACAACCGGGAGGACGGAATCCAACTGATGCTCTGGCTGAAGATGTGGCTGGTCAGTTCGGCGCTTTCGATTTCAGCCAGGCCATCGCCCTGCATTTCGACCGTGGACAATTGATAGTCATAACGGCTGACCAGAGTCAGATTGCGCAGCGGACGCCAGGTGACACGGACGTTGGCGTCGTCGGTCTCGAAGTCGTGCGCCAGCAGAAACGCCGGATACCGGTTCCCGGTCCGGTTCGGCGTGGTGTCCTGCCTGTGCTCGTAATCTTCGGTCCGGATCTTGTGGTAGTATTGCGCTCCCATGTTCAGATTGCGCAGCGGATACCAGTTGGCGCCCACCGTGTACTTCTGAATGGAGCGGTCGAAGTCCGTGTCGCGCAACAAATCCACAACATTCGAAGCCACGAGTGTTTCCGTCTCTCGCAGATCGCCCCGGCCTTGCATCCAGTTGCCGCGAGCGTAAAGGACCCAGTTGGTGAAACCGGTGTAACGCACCTCCAGGCTCTCGGAAACGTCAATAATCGCACGCTCGCTCTCCCCGGCGAGCTCTTCCTGTGACGACGGGAGTCCCGCGCCCGTGCCGACGTTGGTCTCTACAAACTCGGAAACACTGTGAATATCCTGCCGTTCCACGCGCACCGCGGGCACCACGGTGAAATTCTCCAGTGGCGTCCACATCAGGTTCAGGTTGACCACGTATTGATTGAGTTGAGACCCGCCGGCCAGATCGAGAAATCCTTCGTCGCGCGCCTGCCGGCGGGCAAACAACGGATCGTAAATCGGGTCGTAGCCCGCGCCATAAATGCGGCTCCCGGAAGTATCGGTGTCCATCGTCGTGTAGGAATAGCCGGTCGTAAACATCAGTTTCTCCGTGAATCGCGTCTCGGTGAACGCGTGCGCATTGAACATGTCCCCTTCGACGCTGTCGCGTTGCGTCAGGTAGCGGTCGGACGCTTCGTTCGGGCGCCGGCGAATATTCCGTGAGTTGTCGTTTTCGAACAATTCGTAGCGTAAACCCAATCCAACGTCCGTCTTTCCGAACGTGTGTTTCGCATCGACCTCGAAAAGGTCCCGCACCTCGTCAATGTCCCAGAACGATGGAACGATTCCGCGCGTGTTGTTCGGCGCCGCAACTCCCGTGACGAGCGCGTCGCCCCAGACCAACGAGTCTTTCTGTCCTTCCCGAATCTGGTGAGAGTACCGCAACGTGATCTCGGGAACTTCCGGCAACCTCAACCCGCCTTCAAACCAGAATTCCCGGCGATCAATCGCCAATTCTTCGTCGTAGAGCGAGAACCAGTTGTTGGTGCCGAGTGGGAAAAAACCGCCGCTGCCGTCATACCAGGTGCGGAACTCTGTGTAGCCCGCCCGCAGGAACCCTTTCTCCGGCTCCGACAGCTCCAAACGGACCGAGTAATCGTGGTTATCGTAAATCGCCCGGCCATCGATCGTGAACAGACCGCGTTTGCCCACGTCCTGTTCCAGGTGCAACTCCTCCAGGCCGCCGAAGGCGTCCTCGCGGATGCCATGCCGCCGCATGAACGCCGCGTTGTCGCCGTCAATGAACGTGCCGCCAATACCCAACTCAATCCAGTTGCGATATTCCACCTCCGTTTCGAGTGTCGGCGTGGTGTCGGACTTCTTCTCGGAGTCCGCCTTGGGCGCTTCCTGCGCGACCAATGACCCCGCCGCCAAAAACGCGACGATGAACGCTGACCCACCCGTAGCGCAGGTTTGCAACCTGCTGTATCGCCGATTTGCAATCGGCGGCGTTACGAAGCGCATCTGCGCATCCGGAGTTGGCGACGGTTCACAGAATCCAATTCTGCGACAAAGCAGATTGAAAATCTGCGCTACGGCCTGGAGCGCGGTTGTCGTTTTCATGATTCGGCCTGTGGCCGCTTAGAATCGAAGGGACGAATTGACGTGGGACCCGTGCACGGCTTCATGACAACCCGCCGTCCAGCAGGTGCCCCGCGTCAGGCGGCTGGAAT
>DATEKZ010000554.1:0-10843 GCA_035277185.1 Verrucomicrobiia bacterium | reverse complement strand
CTGGCCGAGCCTTTGTTGCCAACCAACACGCTGCCGCTGTGCAGCGCGACGCCGTAGCCAAACAGCTTCTGCACCTCAGGCGGCAACGAACCGCGAAGTTGCTCCATCGCGGCGATCAGTTTCGTCGCGGCCTGCCCGGCGCGATCGGCGGCGTCCGGTTGCGACTGCGGCGCGCCCCAGTAGCTCAAAAACTGGTCGCCAAGGAAATGTTCCAAGTTGCCTTCCTCGCCCATGATGGCGTTGGTTTGGACTTCAAAAACACGGTTGAGCAATTCGAACATGCCTTTCGGGCCGAGCGCTTCGGCGAGGGGCGTGGAGTTGCGCAGGTCGGTCAGGAGCAGCGTCACATCCGCCCGGCGCGGCTTCATGGAACCGGGATCGTCCAGCACGGCTTCCAGCACGCGCGGCGAAAAATAAAGTCCCATCGTGTGCCGGAGTTTCATGCGCTCCAGCCGTTCGACGACGAAATCGTAAGCGAGCGCGGCGAGGCCCGACGTGAGCATCACGAGAACCGGTGAAACGACGAGGACGACAAGGTTTGCGTGGTTGAACAGCCAGAAGGCTCCCAGGAGATAGCCGCCGCTCAACGCGAGGATCACCAAAAGCCGTTTGACCGGCTGCCGGACGAATCGGCAGAGCGCCACGGCGATCATCCCGGCCAGCGCAATGAGTCCGCGATTCGACCACGGAGAAAGTTCACGCAGGAACTCACCATGCAACGCAGCGTTGATGATGTTCAGGTGGATTTCCGGGCCGGGCATCGCATCGAGAACGATTTCGGCTGATGTTGCCTTGGAACCCAGAGGCGTGCTGTGTATGTCCTGGAAAACGGTTGCAGTGGGACCGATTAATACGATCTTGTCGCGAAAGAATTCCCCGTTCCGGTAGTTGCTGGCCCAGGTTTTTGGCGAAAGAACATCGCCGATCGGATGGACTTTGTAGCCTAGCCCCGGTGGCGCGGTGTAACGAAAAACTTTTGGTTCGGCGTCTTTTGGAATCAAGTCCGGCCGGCCGAATTTTCGAAGCGCGCGCGCGGCGAGTGCTTCGATTACAACGTTCGGCGCGAGAACGTCCCCGAACTGCGCTCCGGTAATACGATAGTACGCCCTGCGTAGGATACCGTCTGCGTCCGGCCAGATGTGGACGTAACCCAGCCTGTCATCTTCTACGGGAGAATCCGGCTTCGTGTAGTCAATAACGCTTGAGTTTGGAATTTGCAGTGAAAGGAACGTGCGCTGTTCAGCTTTGGTTGTGCTGATGTCGTAGCCGATGACTACACGATCCTTGTACTCCTCAAGTGCCTCCTTGAGTTCGTCATCAGCTTTGTTCGGTCCGGCGAACACAAGGTCGAACACAATGGCTTTCGTACCCGCCTTGCCGAGTTGGTTGATTACCCTTGCCCAAACCGCTCGCGACCAGGGGAAGCTTTTGTTCAACTCTTCGAGCAAAGGTTCGCTCCGCAGTTCGTCGGCGCCGAAATCATAAGTCGGACGGTCAATGCCGACCAAAACCAGGTGCGGATCGGCGGGAGTCTTGCGTCCAAGCCGAGCAAACCAGTCTTGGACATAATTGTCCGCCTCGTTCAGAGGAACAAACCCCAGCCAATGCAGCGCGAAGAAAACCGCCGTCACCAGCGCGCAAATGCCCAGGAGAACTGGCGCGCGTTGCTTGCCGGCGTTGATGGAAAATGTATCCGCCATGGCGCGATCCGATCAGCCGCCAGGCAAGCGCATTTGACAAGCCGATGACTCTCGCGTAAACAGGGCGCGAGCTTAGCCCGTCACCAGCATGAAAACAATAACTCTTCTCAGCGCCGTTCTGGCGGGATGTTTGCAAATAGCAGACGCGGCGTCGCTGACGGAAAGCACCGTCACCGAGATCATCAAGGATGTGAACCTCCTTCCGGCCAACGCGACGGCGGCTTCTCCGGCCAAACTGAAAGACCTTGTGAAAGCGCCCGACCGGGTGCGCACCGGGGCGGAGTCCCGCACGGAATTGACCGCGCCCGACAACACCATCACCCGAATCGGAGCGAACACGGTCTTCTCTTTTGAAGCGAAAGACCGCGTGCTGAATCTCGAAAAGGGCAGCCTGCTCTTTCACTCACCCAAGGGCGCGGGCGGCGGCACCATCAAGTCCGGTGGCGCGTCGGCGGCTGTGCTCGGCACGACGCTGATTATCGCCGCGACCGACAATGGTGGATTCAAAGTCATCGTGCTTGAAGGCCAGGGCCGCGTCACCCTTCCGAACGGAAGGAGAGTAAACCTGAATGCCGGCCAGATGGTCTTTGTTTTGCCGGCCGGCGGCAGTTTCAGCGATGTGCTGGACATCAACCTGGCGAAACTCGTGGCTGGCTCGCTGCTGGTGAAGGGGTTTTCGCACGAACTGCCTTCGGTGGCCCGGATCGACACGGCGATCAAAAGGCAAAATGGCCAGTTGAAGAAAGGACGCGCGATGGATACCGGCATAACGGCGGACGAATTCGTCGCGTCCTCATCCTCAAAGCCGCGCAACGGGCTGAACGCCCTGGACCATAATTCTTACCAGTCTGCCGTTCATCCGGCGCTGACGTCTGCGCAGTTGGCCCAGCTCATCCGGGGAAACCCAGCGGGCGGTCAGGGTACTGGCGGTCCGGGCGGTGCCGGGGTCGTGGTTATCACCGACGTTAAAGCCCCGTAAACAACAATCCGGAATCCTCCGGCGAGCGGTCATTTAAACTCCATGTCAAAACTAACGGCTTTCAGTTGCGGCGCGTGTTGCGTCTTGATGGTTTGTCGTGCAAATGCGCAAACGCCGGGCGCGATTCAGCAAGTGGACTCCGTTCAACAGCGGCGGCAAATGGAGCAAACCGCCAGGTCCTACGAGGAAGGCGGATCCGCACCGGAGCTTTATCCAGGCGAAAGCAGCGATGTCGGCCCGCAATCCATACTGAAATACAAACCGCGCAGGACCTGGGTCGAAGCGATGGCGGACGCGCAGTATTTCTATACCGACAACATGTTCCTCAACGAGGACGACAAGGAAGTGGCCGATGTGTTGGTGGGCACCGCGCAAGTCGCGCTCGCGCCCGCGGCCTACGATTTGGGCGGCGGCAGGCTCGCCCCGCGCATCGGCTACCGGCATCAATGGTTCATGTTTGGCCTCGCCAAAGACTCGCAGATCACGGTCTATGATTTCGGGATGGGAGCGCTTCGTCAGACTGATTTGAGCGAATTCGATTTCAACGCTCAAACTGTTTTCACGGACGGGCGCTGGAAGCGCGAGAACTGGACCATCGAAGCAGGCTTTGCCTTCACGCGGTTGATGGACACGTCAAATTACGATCAGTTCTATCGCGAGCTTGTGCCGCGCTGGGGCGTGCAGCGGCTTTTCCCGCTGGACGAGATGAAGGCGTTTTCCATCGGTTACGAGGGCAATTATCGTTTTG
This sequence comes from Verrucomicrobiia bacterium, assembly GCA_035277185.1. Classification (GTDB taxonomy): domain Bacteria; phylum Verrucomicrobiota; class Verrucomicrobiia; order Limisphaerales; family AV2; genus DATEKZ01. The sequence goes on along the minus strand of DATEKZ010000554.1, from coordinate 7,416 downwards.
CCGATACCGATCTTCCCCCGCCTTCATTCGACAGCGATTTCAACAGCCGCACCGATCATAGCCTAGTCGCCGCCTATACGCACGCTCTGTGCAAAAACGCGATCGTCCAACCCTACTATCGCTTCAAGTACACGCGCTTCACCGAGGGCGACCATCGTGATGATTACCTGCACTCCTTCGGCCTCGCGCTCCACTGCTTCTTCACGCCGCAAATCAGCCTCCGCGCATTCACGGGTTATGACCTCCTCGAATCGAGCAACCCCGGCGTGCCGGATTACAAAAGACTCGACGCCGGCGGCGGGTTGAATCTGACATTTCGCTTCTGACCCCCGCCTGATTACCGATCACCGGCGTGCTGATGGGCTCTTGTGATAAGTGTGGCACGTCGCGCACGAATCGCTCACTCCCCCGCTCGCGCTGTGACAACTCACGCAGGATCGCTGCGTCGGCAGGATGATATCGCCCGTATCTTTGCTCGTCGCCGCCGGGTGACACTGCGCGCATGCGACGCCGGAATGTTTCGCGTGAGTAAATTCCCCGCGTGGCAGCCAGCGCTCAAAAAGAATCGGCCTGGTAATTTCCGCCTTGTGCTGCGCCCCTGACTTCACCTCATGACAGTAAGCGCAACCGGGATACAACGAGTGCGTCCCGCCGCTCACGGAGCCCAACCGTGTTTCCGGTCCGTCCGTCGCCGTGCTGAAAAACACGCGCCTCTCAAGATCCTCTCCCGTTGTCACGCGCGCCTGCAGCCGTTCCAGCTTCTCTCTTGCGAACCGCTGCTGCTCTTCCGTGCGCGTCATGCCCGACCGCGCCGCCAAATCCGCATACTGCCTCGGCAAACTGTGGAGGAACGCGGAAACAAACTCCGGATTGCCGTGTGGCAATGTCAGGCCGGGCGTTTCAGGATCGAACTGCAGTGAGTGACACACCTGGCAGTGATTTTCGAAACGGATGCGCTGAAAGTACACCCCCGCGGCTTCCGGTTGGTGGCAAAAAGCGCAATCAAGGCCCCGACCACCGGGAAGTTTCGGAATCGTTTCACCGGCCACGTGTAGCGCGTGATTGAACTTGAGCGTGTTCGAGTCCCGCAACTTGTCCGCGTGGACTCGGAATTCGGGATGCTCCGCAAAGCGGGCCAGAATGTTTGTAAACCCGCCCGGCGGTCGCGCCGCTTGAAATACATTCTGTCCGCGCGCGACATGAAAAACATCCGGCGGGAAGGTCGTGCCCTTCAGCGAAGCGGCGGCCATCACATCAGCCTCGCCGTGACAGAAACCACAGTGAGCGTCTGTGGTCGCCGCGATCGGGCCGGCACCGTTATGTTCCGCGTGGCAGAAGGAACACGAGATGTCCCGCACCACGTTGGGTTGATGAAACACATGTCCCGTGTGGCATCTCTGGCAGGATTCATCAATGGCCGTCATCTCCGCCGTCCTGGCCTGGGCAAGCTTGATGATTTCAAGCGGGCCGGGCGAGGCATGAAACGCGGCGGCGGTCATGCCGCTCGGACCGAGCGCGCCCGCTTTGTGGCAGGCGCCACACGTTTGATCGACCTGGTTACTGCGGGCGCGTTTCGCAAAAGCGTCGCTCGAATGGGGCGTCGAGAGTTCACCGGGGTTGATGAATTTCGTTCGTAGCGGAGGACTGCCCAACAAAATCAACAACGCCGCAACCGTCGCTGTCACCACTGCAAGCGTGAACTGCCCCCGTCTTGTGCGCAAAGTCGGCAGGGGAGAACATTTTGGAATCGGCCGGCAACAGGTGCCGTCGGGGAGCGGCCCGGTTTCGCAGGCGCCGCCGGGACGGGTGCAACGCCATCGGCCTTTCGGTTCGCCCTCCTTCTTTTCCAGCACCGGCGCGCACTCGAACGTCGCCTGACAACGGCCCCGGGCACTCGGACCGGGACGGCAGGGCTTGCCCTCCGCGGCGTGGCCGCAGATCCACTTTTGATTCGGGCGCTCGTAGTTCTGGGAATCGAAATCGGGCGCCGGCAATTGCTCGCTCATCGCGCGCCCCCCGAAAAGGCATAAACCAGGACGATGTGCACCAGGGAGAAAATCATCAGGCTGTAAGTCAGCGGGACGTGAATAAACAACCACAGTTTGAGGGCCGTTTGCAGGGCGTGGTGATAATCCAGCCCATCTTTCCGGCGCGCCAATTGTGCGAGTTTCTCCAGCACGGCCCGCTCCTGATCATTGAGATAGCGACGCAGCTCCTCCAGTTCGACGATGACGGCATTGAGAGGCTGCCGCGATTCCAACAGATGTCGCCAGAAATTTTTCGGCCCGGCAAAAAAGACACTCAACTGCCGGGCGTAAAACTCGGCGATGACCGGGGATTTTGTTTCCGCCCCGAGCGCGAGCGCTTCCGCCTGTAGGCGGAGATCATGGCGAATCGCCGGAATTTTTTCGTAAATCACTTCGCCGCCGCGGGTCGAGAGCCGGCGTGGCAAAACGCGGCTGAGGATCAGGCCCGCGATGCCGCTGGCCGTGACCAAAACATAGAGCCAAGCCAGTGTGCCCTCGAACCAGCCGGCGGGAACATGGAAGTTCAGGTGAATCAGAAACGGAACAACCGTGAAGAAACCGGCGTAAACGTGAATCTGCATCCAGGCCTCAGAGCTGCCAAGCGGCAGGAAAGGTATTTTTTTCCGCGCGTTGTAAACCGCGAGCAGAGTCATCGCGGCGAAGAGCACCCACCCGGTGAGGTAGGCATAGTTCGGCAGGGTGCGGTTGAACCGCCAATGCACCATCACCGCCAACACACTGACAAGCGACAACAAGAAGCTCCCGATCAATAATTGGCGGCGGAAGCGGGTCATCGTTTCATCCACTGGGCCAGTGTTTCGAGATCGTTCAGGTTCATGCGCGTGAGCGCGCCGTGCGGGCAGGCCCGTTCGCAGGCGGGGCCGCCGTGATTTTCAACGCACAAATCGCACTTGGTCGCCTTGCTGATGGGCTTGAGGTCCTCGCCAACCATGAATTCCCCGGTCTCGTCGCGAATGTCCACCATGCGAATCGCGTCGTAGGGGCAATGGTTGTAACAGGCCTTGCAGCCGATACAGGTGACCGGATTAATCACCACCTGCCCCGCGAACGACTCGCGGTGAATCGCGCCCGTCGGACAACCAATCATGCAAACCGGATCGGCGCAGTGCATGCAGGCGTTGGCGATCATCAGGCGACCGCTCGACGGCCCGTGACGCAGGAAGCGGGGGTTATTGTCGTGCGTCGAAGCGCACGCGCGCACGCAATCGTCGCAGCGGGTGCAACGATCCAGATCAATCACCATTGCCGCCGTGCCATTGAAGAATCGGTTCTCGGTGAGAAATTCCAACACGTCCCCGCCGACCTGGTCTCGCACGTTTTCATTCGGTCTTTCGGCCGCCCTGACGTCGGGTTCATCCGCCGCAAGGGAAACGGGAGGCGGCAATTCTTTTGCCGTCAGCGTGGGCAGGACGAGTTGTTCCATCACCCGCGTCGGCACGATCAGCAGGTGCGTGTAGCCGATGGCGCGGAGAGAGTATCGGACGTTTACCGGCTGCTGAGGGTGTCGCCAGTTGTGCGCGATTTCGTCGAGACCAAAGAATTGTCCGGCGCCTATGTAATTCAGTGTGCGCTCGCCACTGCCGAATTTCCGGCTGACACGCGCAAAGCCCGCGCGGAGCAGCACGACGCCGTTCGGGTAGTCACCCTCCTGAACGATAACCGGCTCCTTTTCCGGGCGCACGCTGCCGGCTTGCGCGAGGCGTTTGTATTCGCCCGACCAGTCGTAATCGCCGTAGGTTGCGAATTCGATCTGCGCCGCTACCTGATCGAGTTGCTCTTTTGTGAGATGACGGAACATCGGCGTGGCACGCAGATAGGAGGCGAGGGCGCGCGCGCGGTAAATCTGATCGATGTGCTGGCGCAACTGATTGTCGAAGCGCATCAAGTCACGCAATCCCTGCCAGCGGATCTCCAGCAAATCAGCCGTGTCGCTGGCGGCAAAAATCGTGGAGGTCCTCGGCATGCGACTGAGTGCGGCGATTTCGCCGAAGACATCGCCCGCCGTCATTTCCTCCGTCCGGTGCTTGTCCAGGACTCTTGGCAAATCCTGCAGGAAGACGCGCACCTCTTCGTTTTCATTCTGCCGCGCGCCCACGTTCGCGTCCTGGCGCAATTGCGCGCGTCGGAAACTCTCCGGCGGGCGCCGGTCGGACCAGAATTGCGCGAGCGTGCGGAAAATTCCCTTCTTCACCGGCGCTTGCCGGCCAAGCAACGATGGCGGCAAGTCCGGCTTCAGCACGACGCGCGTGGCGCCGGACAAAATTAGAAACGCCGAAGTGCCGTAGTCGCCCTGGCGCACGATGATTTCGCCTTTGCGATAGCGTCGAATGCTGGCGTCGTGCCGCAGAATTTCCCGGAGCGGCGTGCGGCTGGGAAATTTTTCCGGGGACATTTTACTGAAGGGCGGAATACTGAGCAGACGATCCACATCCGCATCGGTCATCGCGGGATCAAAGGCCGCATCCCAGCGTTGCGGGCGTTCAACAATTGGCGGTGTGGGAGGCATCAGTGGCAGCCTGGTTCAGACCGGAACGATTGTTTTTCATTTCACGCGTCGAGGACTAAATCGCTCTTCGGGCGGCAGATGCAGGTCAGGCAGGCGCCCTGTTCCGGTTCGGCATCCGGCGGCTTTAAATAGTCCACGCTGCCCGATTTAATGGCGACGAGGCACGAACCGCAACTACCGGCGCAACAACCCGAATCAATCCGTACGCCCTGCGCCCGGGCGAAGTCGAGCAGGTTTCCCGCACTCTGCTCCCAGCGGATGGTTTTGGCGGAGCGGCTGAACGTGACTTGCAGCTTGGAAAGGAAGGCGGTTTCGGTCGCCGCAGGCTCGGCGGTTTTTTTCTTCACCGTGGCCGGCCCGAACGCTTCGAAGTAAACATCCTTCGCCGGCACGCCCCACGCCTCAAGGCCGTCGGTGATGCTTTTCATGAACGCGCCGTTGCCGCAAAGGTAGTATTCGAAATTGTTGGACGGCAGCAGTTCCTTCAACAGCTCGATGCTGACTCGACCTTCCTGCTGATAGTCGCGGCCTTTGACATCGTTTGTCCCGGGCCGGCTGTAACAGACATGCACGTGGATGTTCTCGTTCCCGGCCGCGAGTTTTTCCAACTCTTCTTTGTGAATGTGTTCCTGCGTATTGCGAACGCCAAAGAAGAACCACGTCTCGCGTTTGGAGCCGCTGGCGGCAATCGCGTTGGCCATGCAGAGCAACGGTGTCACACCCACGCCGCCGGCGATGAGCACAATCGGGTTGGTCTTCGACATGTCGAGGAAGAAGTGGCCGGAGGGCGCCTTGACGTTGAGGATGTCGCCTTCCTTCAGCGCGTCGCAGAAGTAGCTCGACGCCGCACCCGGCGGCAGATCGGGTCTGTCCGGCGGCGATTTTTCCTTCTTGATGGTGACGCGGTAATAATCGGAGCGATGGGGACCATCGGAAATGGAATAACAGCGAACGAGCGGCTTGTCGCGTCCGGGGATGTCGAGTTGAAAGGTGAGATATTGCCCCGGCTTGAATGGAGAGAGTGATTTGCCGTCGTGCGGTTTCAGATAAAACGAGCAAACGTCCTCGCATTCACGGGCCTTTCGGGCGACGGTGAACTTCCGATAACCGTTCCAGAGCAGTCTGCCTTGCTCGACCGCCTGACAACGCAGTTTGATTTCCTGCACCTTGAGACGCAGTCGATCCAAAGCCACGCGCTGCTGCCTGCGTTCGTCGTACAGACGCAGGAAGCCCCGGACAATTGCGATGAGGGTCTGGATCAACAGCGCCCCGACGAGAACCAAACCGACGGTCAGACTGAGACTGTCCCACGCAACCGCATGGAGTGTGTCAAATAGGGATTGCATCGAGACTTCGCCTCAACTAACAAATTTATCGTGTCGCGTAAACCTCTTAGTTTCCTCTTGCTCAACTTTCGCCTTCTCGCCGTCATCGCGACCTGGGGATTTTTGGCTGTTCGTGGCGGCGCGGCGGAACCCGCTCGATCCGGCGGCACAGCGAAATTTCTAGGGGCGACATCCTGCGGCACTTCCGGGTGTCATGGCGGTGGCGGGAAAAACCAGAATCAGTATCTGGTCTGGTGGACGCGGGATGCTCATTCGCAACGCTCGTTCGCCACGCTCACCACGGCGCGTTCCAAACAAATAGCCGATGCCCTGCGAATCAAAGAGCCCACAACGGACACTCGCTGTGCGTCCTGTCACTCGCCGTCGCACGAAGTCCCTGAGGCGTTGCGGGCGGAGGCGTTCAAGAGCAGCGGGGGTGTTTCGTGTGAAAGTTGTCACGGCCCCGCGGAAAGCTGGTTGCGATCCCATACGCGGCCCGACTGGACCCATGCCGACCGCGTGTTTGCCGGGATGCGCGATCTGAAGAACCTTTACGTGCGCGCCAATACCTGTGTCGCGTGTCATCAAACCGTGGCGACGCCGCTGCTCAAGGCCGGCCATCCGGAGCTGATTTTTGAACTGGACGGGCAGTGCGTTTCCCAGCCGCGACACTGGCGGGAAAAGACAAACTGGAATGGCGGCCAGGCGTGGCTGATTGGACAGGCGGTGGCGCTGCGTGAAATGAGTTGGCAACTGTCGCGCGAAGCCGAGCCGGACGAAAAGCTGATGGCTCGCTGGAGCGCGCTGCTGTGGCTGTTGCAGAAACTCGAGGGACTCGATGGGACATTTCCGGCGTTTAGCAAAATCCCCGGCGAGCCGGCCTCACAAAATTTCCTCGCGACTCTGAAGGCCGGTGATGAACTGGCCCAGCGTGTTTCCGCGTTCCCATGGACGGACGAGATGTCGCGCAAGGCTCTCAAAACGCTGGCTTCGACCGGCAACGATTTCAGGCAGCCGGGCACGGCGACTCACTTTCAAGCACGCCGCGCAGAACGGCTGGCTTTGGCCCTGGATAGATTACTCGTCTCTTGCAAGGACATCCCTCCAGCCAGTTCGGCGGATGCGAATCTGGGTCGCCTGTTCAAACAGGTGCAGTCCCTGCCGGAGTTTAATGCCTCCGGATTTGCCGACGCACTGAATCAAGTATCTCATTCCTTGGAGGAGTGATTTTTTCAACCAATCCCCGTTTGCCGAAAGAGCAGCGAAGGAATCACGATGGTCTCCGGCAGCCACCCGGTGCGATAGAACGCTACCGGCTGCTTCCGGATAAGCCGACTAAGATCCGTTGCCGCTGACCGGTTAGAGCTTCCAACCCTTGCGATACTCGCGTTGGACGTATTGGTCGGCCGCCCGGGTGTTTTTGGCCTTCATGTTCGGCCCGTCCCAGTCGAGTTTCACGCCCGCGCGCAACGCCACGCAGCCGAGGAGGATGATCTCGGTGAGATACGCTGCAATGTCGAAGTTCGAATAAGGGACC
>DATEKZ010000553.1:0-5847 GCA_035277185.1 Verrucomicrobiia bacterium | reverse complement strand
AAGACCATCAGTTCCTGCTCAAAGGCGACGTGTTTACGCCGGACTTTCTGGAGATGTGGATCAGCCACAAAGGCAAGGAAGCCGACGCCATCCGTCTGCGCCCTCACCCTTACGAGTTCTTCCTCTACTACGACGTGTAAGCGCTGAAACGCGGAGGAACCGAGCGACGGCGTGGACCCTTCAGGGCCACGCCGTTTTTGCCATTGGCTCGACAGACCCGGAAAATGTTGGGACACTGCGTCTCGTGAAACAGTCGATTGTGACGCTGGATATGGAAGGCGTCCTGACGCCGGAGATCTGGATCGCCGTGGCCGAAAAGACCGGCATCAAGGAACTGCACCGCACCACACGCGATGAACCGGATTACGACAAGCTCATGAAATTTCGGTTGAACATCCTCGACCAGCATGGCCTCAAGCTCTCCGACATCCAGCAGGTGATCGGCGCCCTGCGACCGCTCGCTGGCGCGCTGGAATTCCTGCGCGAACTGAGGTCAACCCTTCAGACCATCATTCTCTCCGATACCTTCGAGGAATTCGCGCGGCCGCTGCTTCGTCAGTTGGAATGGCCCACCCTGCTCTGCCACAGACTCGAAGTCGTCGATGACCGCATCGTCAACTACCGACTGCGTACCAGCGACCAGAAAAAGAAAGCCGTCGCCGCACTGAAGAGCCTGAATTACAATGTCATCGCCGCGGGTGATTCGTACAACGACGCGGCCATGCTCCTGGAGGCGAACACGGGTTACCTCTTTCGCGCGCCGGACAACGTCAAGCGCGAGTTCCCGCAACTCAAAGCAGTCGAGACCTACGCGGACCTGCTGGGGCTCATCAAGGAAGCGCTGTAACGAGGACCCGACGCTCCGGGACTCCGACTTTGATAGCGCATCGAGGGCCATGGACCGAGCGGTACGCTGGCGGAGCGCGGCTGTGTCGAAGACCAGCCGCAGCACGGGGCAAGTTCCGGCCTGCTGCCGCTGCGGCTGATCGAGGACGACACAGCCGCGCTCCGGGTCCACGATTTCAGAATCGCGCATTGGGACCATGAACCTTCGGATCGCGCGGTAGTCCCGCGGCCGCGGGAGAGTGCGCCAGTCTTCTGGCGCTTTCGGTTCGCTCGCCCCAACAGCCAAAGCGCCAGAGGACTGGCGCACTCCAAAACCTGGCGGGGCCTCCGACGGTTCATGGAGAGTTGCCGGTTGTCAGTCGAATCAGTCTTCCGCTTTCGAATCACGACCTAGCAAATCGCGCAGCGCCTTCGCTGCATTCTTGCCCTCGTAAAGCATCGCGTGAACCTCGTCGATGATCGGCGTTCCCACGCGGACCTTTCGCGCCAGTCGGAACGCCGCTCGTGCCGTGGGGTAGCCTTCGGCCACATTGACCATGCTCGCCAGGATGTCGGCGACTTTCTCCCCCTGGCCGAGCCGCTCGCCGAATCCCCGGTTGCGGCTCAGTTTTGAAAAACAGGTGACCGTCAGATCGCCCAGGCCGCTCAAACCGGCAAATGTCTCCGCCTCAGCGCCGCAAGCGACGCCCAGTCGCCGAATCTCAACAATCGCGCGCGTAATGAGCGCCGCCTTCGAGTTGTCGCCAAAGCCAAGTCCGTCCGAAACTCCCGCGGCAATGGCGATCACGTTCTTGAGCGCCCCGGCGAGCTCGACTCCGAGCAAGTCGAGGCTTGTGTAAGCGCGAAAAGTCGGTCGATGAAACAATTCCTGAACGGTCTGCGCCGTCGCGACGTTATCACTTGCCGCAACGATCGCCGTCGGAATGCCGCGCGCGACTTCCAGAGCCAGCGTCGGACCGGAGAGCGCCGCCACGCGCGCGCGCGGCGCGTTCTCGCGCAAAATGCCGCACATGGTCAGACCGGTGTCGCATTCAATCCCTTTGGTGACGCTCACCACAATTCCGTCGTAGGTCCCCAAACATCGGGTCACTTCGCGGAACACTTTCGATGGGACCGCCACGATTACGCATTGGCTGTCGTCCACCGCCTTGGTCGGGTCCGTTTCCAACCGCCAATCCCGCGGCAATTCGATCCCCGGCAGGTACCGTTCGTTGCGGCCGGCGCGGCGTACTTCCGAAAGATGCTGCGGATCGTGCCCCCACAGGCTGACGGGATTGCGCTCTTCGTGGAGCAGTTTGGCCAGCGCTGTTCCCCATGCGCCGGCGCCCAGGACAGTGACTTTCATGAGGGCGAAGGTTTTCGCTTGAAGCTGACCCGGCTCTCCGAACCGTTGAGCAGGCGGTGGATGTTGCCTTTGTGTTTGTAAATGGCCAGGACGCCCAGGCCGGCGGTGATGAGAACCAACGTCAGGCTGCTGCCCGTCAACCAGGCCGCGAACGGCAGCGCAAACGAAGCCGCGATTGAGCCCAGCGACACATACCGGGTGAGAGCGAAAACAACAATCCAAATGGCGAGGATGACCAGCAATGCCCATGGCACAAGTGCCACCAGCACGCCCGCCGACGTGGCAATGCCTTTGCCGCCCTTGAAGTTGAGCCAGCAGGGGAAGTTGTGGCCGAACACCGCGAAGATGCCTGCAACGATTCCAAGATTCTCTCTGAGCTGATCATCCGAATGGCCGCCCGCGCCCGTACTGAAGAATTGCGGAAACCATCCGTGCAGTTGGGGATACCCATTCACGATGGTTGCGACAGCGACAAACCCCTTGAGGGCATCGGCCCCGAGCACAAGAACGCCCGCCGGCCTGCCAAGAATACGAAACACATTCGTCGCCCCGATGTTCCCGCTGCCCACCGTGCGAATGTCGATCCCCTTGGCGCGGGCGACCAGGTAACCCGTCGGCACCGAGCCGAGGAAGTACGCCGCGATTGCGACGGCGACATAGCTTAAATAGGCCACAGAGCTATTTAAGATTGGGGCTGACAAAGTTCAAAGGGGAAAGTTGCCGTTCGGTTGTCAGTTGTCAGTTGTCAGCAGCAACTGCTCGGTGGCAAACTCCAGCCGTGGCAGGCACGGACAACGGACGACGGACAACGCGCAGAATCAAGGTTTCCGTTGTCGGCGTGGGTTCACTCGGAAAGGAACACGCCCGCATCTACGCCGAACTGGCCGCCGCCGGCCACGTCGAGTTCGCCGGCGTGTACGACGTGGCAAGCGAGAGCGCGCGCCGGATTGCGGACCGATTCAAGGTGCGTGTTTTCGACTCGCTCATCGAGGCCGCCGCTGCAAGCGACGCGCTCAGCATCGTAACACCCACTACGACGCACTTCGATCTGGCCAAAACTCTCCTTCAACAAGGCAAACACCTGCTTGTCGAAAAGCCGATGACCGACGACACGGCGCAGGCGACGGAACTGGTTCAATTGTCACAGCAAAACGGCTGCGTCCTGCAAATCGGACACGTCGAACGCTTCAATCCGGTTTTCACGTATCTCGAGGGCGTTGCCACCGAGCCACGTTTCATCGAAACCCACCGGCTCTCTCCCTATCCGGACCGCAGCACCGACATCGGGGTGGTGCTTGACCTGATGATCCACGATCTCGACGTGGTGCTGGCGTTCGTGAAGTCGCCCGTCGCCAGTGTGGATGCCGTTGGCATACCGGTGCTCAGCAAATCCGAGGACATTGCCAACGCGCGCCTGCGCTTCGCCAACGGCTGCGTCGCCAACCTGACGGCGAGCCGCATCAGCCCCGAGCGGATGCGGAAAATCCGCGTGTTCAGCGGCGGCGAGGCCCCCGCGTATGTCTCGCTCGATTACCGCGCGCAGGAAGGGTTCATCTATCGTATCGCGCGTCAGGGCGAAGAGGCATCGTCCCTGCTGAAGAAACTGCTTCACGCCAAAGACTCGGCCATTGTGAGCGAATTCGCCGGCAAGCGCATCGTCCGCGAACCGGTCCCGATTCAGAAAGACGAGCCGCTCAAACTTGAACTCCAACATTTCGTGGAATCGGTCCGCGCCCGGCAAACGCCCCGGGTGAGCGGCGAGTCGGCCAAGCGCGCGCTCGACCTGGCATTTGAGATCACGCGACAGATCGCCCTTGGATGAATTCAGGCGTAGGACCTGGCCAGTCCTTCGCTCGGATTCGGATTCACCAGGGGCTGAGGGGTGCGTGCCCCCGCCAGACGGTCCTTGATCTGTTGTATCAACGCCATCGGGGGTGTGACGTTGCTCCACGCGCAGCTTTTGTTGGGCGGACGCGCGATCCACCGCGCCGGGCAGGTGCCTTCCACCAGCTTCTCGCCGGGCAACTCGCAAAACACGATCATTTCCGGAACCTCCCCGTTCACCACCTGCGTGTTCCTCATTGCATTCACTTCCAGCATGGCATGCTGGCCGTTGTCGAGAAACACATCCAGAATGACGGTGTCGTTCTCCGAAGGCCTGAAGTGCCAGTCATCAACGCCGATTTTCATAAACGCCTCGGTTAAGTGTTAGCGTCGGATGCCCTGGTCCCATCATCGTCATCCGGCCGGCCCGAGTGAACTCGCCGGCCATCAGACCGCATCGTACACACGCCAGTCTCGCGAAAGTAATGCCTGCCAAGGCTGCTGGACTTACGGGAAACTGGGTACGACGCCGCAACACTAGCCGACAGTCTGTCGTTCTTCAACTGTGCTTTTTGGACGCACAGCCGGCCAACTCCGGCAGGGCCGATTCCCACCGCCTGGGCGGGTTTACTGTCCCCCGGTTGCCGCGACTTTCTCTCCCTCCTCGATCGCCACCGGGCTGAATGCCGCCACCAACTTCCCTTCCGGCACTTCAAAGATGCGGACTTTCCCATCGAAGCCGCCGGTGATGAGCTGGTTCTTCCCTGGATGAAACTTCAGGGCAAAGACCGCGCCCCGGTTTTCCTTCAGCGTCGCCGCGCGTGAACCGTCCGCTGTTTTGTAGATGCGCGCCTCGCCGTTGACGTTGCCAATGGCAACGAAGTTTCCGTCGGAGCTGTAAGCAATCGAGCAGACCGGACCCGGCTGGCGCTCCAGCTCGCGGATCACGTTCACGTCGTTGTTGGCGGCCGTGCGCCCCTGGTTATCAGAGATTCGGTAGATGCGCGGCACTCCCAACTCGCCCCCGTAGGCGACGATGTCCTGTGTCGGGTGCCGGGCGATGCACATCACCCCTTCGAGCAGCTTGTTGATGTCGTCGATGAACTGGCCGTTGGCGACGTTAATCAGCTTCATGGCCCGGTCGCGGCTGCCCGTCAGCAACCGCTTGCCATCCACCGTGAATGTCGTGCCAAAAACCCAGTCGCTATGGTTGTCGAACCTGATCAATTCCTTGCCGTCGTCAGCAGCGATGATGCGCACGGTCTTGTCTGCACAACCGAAAGCAATCTTTTCGCCGTCGGGCGAGAACGAAACACCATAGAGCGAATCGTTGGAGATCTTGAAGGAACTGACTTGTTTGTGGGTCTCGACGTCCCACGTCTGGATCTCGCCAAACCGGGCCGGGGCGCCGCCGCTTACCGCCACCCGTTTTCCGTTCGGAGAAAATGCCACCGACTCAATCCGCGGTGACTCCCCGACCAATCGCGCGATCATCCCCGAACCGTCTGATTTGTGCAAAATCACCTCGTGGTATCCGGAGATTGCGATGACGTTCCCGTCTGGCGAGAACGCGATCGCTGAAATGACCGGGGGCCTGGTGTAAACCGGAGGCGCACTGAGCTTGAACGAATTTGCCTCCGGCGGCGTGTCATCTCCGGCGCCTTCCCTGATCCAGCGCTCGAACAGCGCGATCTCCTCTTTACTCAGCGGATCGCCTTCCTTCGGCATGTTCGGCTCCTCGCCGCTGATTTCCTCGACGACGCGGCTTTCGTCCGGCTTGCCGGCTGCCCAGGACTGTCCGTGCTTGCCGCCCTTTTTGATCGTCGCGTAAG
>DATEKZ010000552.1:0-6722 GCA_035277185.1 Verrucomicrobiia bacterium | reverse complement strand
GACGTCTGCGCTCCCGCACTCAGGACCGGATACGTCTCCTTGACTTCACCCTCCGGGTCGCGAACGCTTCCGCGACCAAATGCAGACAAGCGGCGTTGGAAAGCACGTTCTGGGAGCCCTCGCCCTGGCGGTTGTCATCTACGCGGCTGGTTTCGGCTTCGACCAACACCTGCGCGCGCGGCGCGGCCCGTGGATGGTTACGTTCACGGCGGACATGTCAGGCGACGCAGCAATCATCGTCAACCAACCCAAGCTGAACATCAACAACCTGAAGATCGTCTTCGCCGGCGAAAGGATGACCAGGCCGACGGCCACCGTGGCATTCGACGCTCCGCAAAGGCCGGTTCCGACAGGCAAAGTGAAATTTGAAGACCTCACTTACCTTCCCGGTACCGTCACGCTCGACCTGTTCGACCACGAAATCGAACTCATCCCTCGCACGCTCTACATCAACCGCAAGCCGCGTCCCTGGAAATCAAACGAAACGATCACACTCACCGCGGCCGACAAGCCGGCTTCGCTGCCCGAACCGAAGCCGAAGCGGAAGTATTGAGAGTCCAAGGAATTGGTGCTTGCAGAGAATGGCCGCCAGCCAATCGCAACAGGAACAATTTGTGTAGCAATTGCTACAGATTCTGTCCCATTGCGTTCTCTCGCGGCAAAACCATTTGCTTCACTTGTAAATCAAAAACTTCTCGCGCCGTTTCTTGAACTCATCCAGATCGCTCGCCCAGGACTGCTTGATCTCGGTCGGTGATTTGCCTTCCCTGATCGCGTCGATCGTCATGCGGTCCTGCAGCAGCGTCTGAACTTTCGCCAGCGCGAAGTCGCTCGGATAAAGGCGTTGTAACGTGAGGGCAACCGTAATTCCAACGTCCACGGCATTCAACGCGTCTCGGTCCGTTACCGCCATGTAAACCCCGCCACACGACTTGTCCTTGAACACACTGGCCTTCGGCGTAAACCGAATCGGCACAAAGCGGATGCCCGGCAGATTCGCGCGATTCAAATTCGCTGCCAGCTTTACGTCGTCCACGTAAGGCGCGCCGATGACCTCGAACGGTGTGTCGGTACCGCGGCCAACAGATACAGCGGTTTCCAACAGGCCCACGCCGGGATAAAGAATCGCTTCCGTGAGGTTGCGCATGTTGGGAGAGGGATTGGTCCACGGCAGCAGAGTCTGGTCGAACCAGAATTCACGCTTCCACCCTTCGACCGGGATCACGGTCAGGTCCGCATTGAATCCGCGCTCGGCATTGAACATTTTCGCCAGCTCACCCACGGTCATGCCGTGACGCAAAGGGATCGCATGAAACGCGGTAAAGCTGCTTTCGCCGTGATGCACCGGACCTTCTATCGCGATGCCGTTGATGGGATTTGCGCGATCGAGCACGAAGAATTTGATCCTCGCCTCCGCGGCGGCTTGCATCGCCAGACCCATCGTCGAGATGTACGTGTAAAACCGGCAACCAATGTCCTGAATGTCGAACACGAGCGCATCGAGGTCCTTGAGGTGTTCCGGCTTCGGTTTCCGCGTCTCGCCGTAAAGGCTATAGACCGGCAGGCCGGTCTTCTCGTCCACGCCGTCTGAAACTTTTTCGTCCAGCAGCCCGCGGATTCCGTGTTCGGGACTGAACAGCGCCTTGAGCTGCACTTCCGGCGCTTCTTTCAACAAATCGATCGTGGGATTCCGGTTGCGGTCGTGGCCGGTGTGATTCGTGATCAGGCCTACGCGCAGTCCTTTCAGCGGCGCGAACTTCTGTTTCAGCAGCACATCCGTGCCGTTGAGCGCTTCCGTCTGCGCAAGCCGGCGGGGCGCTTCCGGCACGGGCCGTGGAGCCAACGCGCCAGGCACATAGGCAAAATTGAAATCGCGGACTGCTTCCGCAGCCAACGTGCCCAGCTTGCTTCGCAACGCCACCACGCTGCCCTCTTCGGTCGGATGATTCCGGTTTGAGAGGAAGATCAGGAACGTCTTCGAGAACAGATCGTTCCAGATCGAGGTTCCGGTCCAACCGGTGTGACCATACGAGCCAACCGGGAAAAACTTCCCGCGCGGCCCGGCGTAGGGCGAATCCACGTCCCAACCGAGGCCGCGCCGTTGCGGCACGGCTTCCGGCGACTGGACGCTCGTCATCAACTTCACTGTTTCCGGTTTGAAAATGCGAATGCCTTCCAACTCGCCGCCGTTAAGCATCATGCGAGCGAAGCGGGCAAGATCGGCTGCCGTAGTGAACAATCCGGCATGACCGGTCACGCCGCCCATGCGCCGCGAGGTCGGATCGTGGACCTTTCCGCGCAGCACCTCGTCTTTTTCCTTCTCCGTCGGAGCGATGCGTGATGGCTTGTTCGTGGACGGCAGAAAGCCCGTATCGATCATCTTCAACGGTTGATAAATCTCGCGCTCGGCGAACTCGTTCAGCATCACTCCGCTGATCCGCCGGACGATTTCGCCCAGCAGAATGAAGTTCACATCACTGTAGCGAAACGCCGTTCCGACCGGAGTGGTCGGTTTCTCTGTTACCGCCAGCTCGATTCCTTTCTCGTAGCCGGACCACGGCGGGTAAGCCGGGATTCCCGGACGCAGACCAGACGCGTGCGTCATCAGGTGTCGCACGGTAATCGCGTCGCGCCCTTCGCCCTTGAACTCGGGAATGTAAGTCTTCACCGGTTCGTCCAGTTTCGCGCTGCCGCGCTCGATCAACAGCATGATCGCCGGGGTGGTGGCGATGACCTTCGTCAGCGACGCCGCGTCGAAGATAGTGTCTTCGGTCATCGGTTCCTCACCGGGAACGAGCGCGCGCTTGCCGTAGGCCTTGTGATAGGCGACGCCGTTTCGTTCGAACCAGAGCACTCCGCCGGGACATGCCTTGTCGTCGATCGCGGCGTTGATGGTCGTATCCATCTCGGCCAGCTTTTCGGAGTAAAAGGCGTCGGCGGGGGTTGGCGGCGGCTTGGGAGTTTGAGCGCGTTCGGGAACTTGAGCTACGGGCTCGGGCGCCCTGGTGCAGGCGCTGAAGAGGAACGCGGCGACCGCGATGGCTGGGCCGAGTAAAGCGAGATTGCGCATTCGACGCCGCAGAGCTTACGAGCCGCATTTTTGAATGCAAGTCGAACGCGCTCGCACATCGCTAAACACGTCGGATTCATTAATCGCCAATGATTCAGTTCAACCCGCGAACCACGCGAAAATACACCAAAGCGGAGCAAGGATTCCTTTGACGGGATTGCGGAGCGGGAGTTAAACTTCGGGACAGTTTAAGAGGTCAGGACTATGCAAAGTAGATTGAGCAACTGCTTCTTCCGCCGAAAAGGCTTCACGCTCGTCGAACTCCTCGTGGTCATTGGTGTTATTGCCATTCTCGCAGCGCTGCTGCTTCCCGCGCTCGCCAAGGCCAAGGCTTCCGCCAGATCCGCCGCCTGCAAGAGCAACCTGCGTCAGATGGGACTGGCTCTGAACATGTATGTAGATGATTGGGAGAAGTATCCTGGGCGCATGCCGGATTCTGCGGTGCACCGATTCAGCGGTTCAGAAATGATCGCTGAAGTACAGGGAGGGCACCACCTCTGCCTCCAATTGGCCCCTTATCTCTCGACCCCGAGATTGCCACTAGGGTTAGCCACGCGACATCAGTTCGTCTGGCATTGTCCGGTCGTTCCACGCAGAAATTACCCTACGTTGTTCGGCGAGATCGATCTGAGATATCCTCCAGGTTATGGATATAACGCCGCTGGGACGGACTCCACGGCCAACCGTAAACTGGTTCTTGGGCTTGGACCAAGACAAGACATTTCCCCGACCTTCGATTCTTTGGGCCGATTTCTTCCCAGGGTGGTGACAACGCGAGAGGTCAAGGTTGGGGACGTGCGGGCACCGAGCGATATGATTGCAATCGGTGATAATAGACGAACGACCACGGTCCCTGACGCGCCTTGGTGGTCTGATCCCATTGATGACGAAATCAGCCCTTTTGGCCCCAACGCAGACCGACCGCCGGATCTAGGTGACAGGCACAATCGCGGAGCCAACATTCTCTTCTGCGACGGGCACGTAGAGTACGGAAAACGTGGCCGGTGGATTGAAGAATCTGAGTCCGCTCGAAAGTGTTGGAACAACGACAATCAGCCTCACCCCGAAACGTGGTAACCCGTCTGACAGGGTGGCAATCGCTCCTCATTCGGTGAGTCGTATGGCGGGCGGGAGGTCCTTAGCCCAAGCTCATCTGCACTTCATTCACTTTGTTTGCTCCTGTAACTCGTGTATGTACATGGACTCTGTCATGCGCGCGGGTGGCAAAATCGGATCTTCGTTAGCAACCTGCTTGTTCTTAGCCCTGCTCCTCACAACGCAAGCAGTGAATGCCGGCTGGCCCATGCTCCACGGCAACGCGCGGCACGACGGCTTTGTGTCGGCAGATATCAAGCCTCCGTTCCAACTCGCCTGGGCGCGGCATTTCGCGGGTGAACGTCTCGGGACCGCCATGGAACCGATCGTCGCGAACGGAAACGTGTTTGTCGCGACGCACAGCGGGAAGGTGTATGCGCTCGACGCCAGGACGGGCGACGCCAAGTGGGGTTTTGGCGTGCATGGCCCGTTCCTGCATTCGCCCGCCTGGGCCGACAAATTGGTCGTTGCCGCTTGCACCGATGGAAATTTATACGCCCTGGAAGCCGAATCCGGAAGGTTGCGCTGGTCGTTTTTCGGCGCCTACGGCGGCTTCTCCGCGTCGCCGACCATTTCCGACGGTGCGGTCTTCATCGGCACACGCGGCGGTGACTTCCTCGCGGTCGCGCTCAAGACCGGGAAGGAGCTTTGGCGGCAGCGCCCCCTCACCCCGTCCCTCTCCCCCGGCGGGGGAGAGGGTGTCCGCCGGACCGATGAGGGGGAATCGAATTACGCGCCGATTCGCCAGACCGCTGCATTTGTTGATGGCCGCGTGTTCGCAACCGCCGAGGATTTGCGCGTCCGTTGTTTCGAGGCAAAGAGCGGAAAAATCATTTGGACTTCCGCGCAACTGGCGGGGCAGACCGCCCGCGATTATTACCCGATCATCGTCAAGGTTGGCGGGCGCACCTACGTCGTCGTCCGCACCAACCCGGTCATCAATATGGGCCAGCGGATTGCGAGGGATCGGCATCTGCTCGCGCAGAACGCCGGGTTCGAGCACAACGACTGGAAGAAGGTGGATGCCTGGACCAAAAGCGAGGCGGCGCGTGGCAATCCCGAGTTATGGGAAAAGGAGCAAAAGGCGATCATTGACTACCTCGACGAGCATCGCGAAGCGCGGAGCTTCTTTGTGCTCGACGCCGAGACCGGCAAAGAAGCGATGACCGCGCCGGTCCTCTGGGTCGCCGGCTGCCAGGGCGTCGGCGCGATGCCCGCGCAGACAACCGACGGACGGCTCCTTGTTTTCTATCGCAGCGCCTACGGCAACTGGAATCATGGCGTGGCGCCACTGGTGACACTCGGCCTGTTCGACCTCACGAAGAACCGCATCACACCGCTCTTTCATCAATACGGCATACAACCCGCCTGGAACACGTTCTGGGGCACGGCGGACGAAAGCCAGAATTTCGTCGTTGCGGGCAATACAGCGCTCATCGTTCATCAGGGCACGCTCAGCGGATTCGATTTAGAGCAAAGCACATTGTTCCCGATCCAGGGCGAGCGCGACACGTTCGGCGGCTTTCGGAGTCCGCCATGGGCGCGCAACGAATGGCACGGACCCGGCCGCGGCGGCGTCGCCGTTGTTGGCCACCGCATTTACTGGATCACCGGCAGCCGCGTTCTTTGTCTGATGGGGGGCGAGTCGGGCGGGGCGGCGGACGACGTCAGCATCAATGGGATGAGAGTCCAAACCACACTGGCGCCAAAGCCCCGCTTGCCGACGAAGCGGGAGATCAAAAGGCGGCTCGCGGATGAGGTCTCTGAAGCCTTGACGAAACGCTGGGCGCCGTTGTTCGTCGATCCCGGCCTGGCCGGACGCGACTTTTCATTCGATCACAGCGGCGAGCTGTTTGAAGCCGTGGCCTGGGCGTACCCGCACCTGCCTCGCAAACTCCAAATGGAAGCGAAGGCCTTGCTCGCCGACGAATGGACAAAGCATCCACCGTTCACCAAGGATACCTGGTATTCGTTAAAGGACGGACAGCGACGCGAGTTGTTCCGGGCACCGGACGAAGCAAAATCGCGACTCGGACAGGACAAACCCCATCAACCGTTTGGCAACGTGTACTCCGCCTGGCTTTACGCCGAGCGTTGCGGTCAGTGGGAGCAACTGCGTGTCGCATGGCCGCAAATCAAAATCGGCTTCGACGAGTTTCATAAATCCGGATGGCGTCTCGACGAGACGAAAGGCGACCTTTACGCGAACCGTTACCTGGCATCATTGATTGCAGTCGGGCGCATCGCTGAGAAGGCCGGAGACAGCGACACCGCGAATCAGGCCGGTGTCAAAGCCGCGGAGACCACCGAAGCGCTGGCGGCCTGGTGGAACCGGGCGGCTGAGGACGTGAAACTCTCCACCTTCAGAGGCTCGGCCGAACTGGACCCGTTCATCGGCGGCGGCAATGCGATCTCGTTCCGCATCGCTCCGCATCGCCACAAGGTCGCGCTTTTTCATGACCTGACGCCGGAAGTTGCCGCGCTGATCAGATCAAAGGCGGCGGACGCGGCGGCAAAGGTTTGGGAAATTTTCCAGACGCTTTACCCGACGTGGCCA
>DATEKZ010000551.1:0-2617 GCA_035277185.1 Verrucomicrobiia bacterium | reverse complement strand
CCTTTTCACACTTGTTTCATCACGGAAGACGTCTCGAAGGGAAGCCTCACTGTAGGCCCGGTGCGTGGGGAACCGCTCGATCAGGAATGGCAACGTGCGCGTCAGTTCGGCAAGCATCCGTCGCGGAGCCAGAGCGCCGGTGAACCCATCATACTCGGTCTCGATAATATCGATGCTTCCGGGCTGTGCCAGTTCGCCGAAACAAAGGAACAGCGGTCGATCGGAGGTTGCTTTGTCTTCGGAATTCAGTCCCCAGTTGGCCGCAACAATATCCAGGTCGCCGTCTCCATCCAGGTCACCCGTCGAAACGCCGTTCCACCGGCCCGTGAACCTGGCCAGGCCGCTCTCGACAGTTGCCTCGCGCAAGACACCCGCTTCATTGCGGAAGATCCTTACAGGCCCCCAATCGCAGGCCAGGACCAGTTCTGGAAATCCGTCGCCCGTCAGGTCGCTCCAAACGGCGCCGCTCACCAGACCGACCCTTTTCAGATCACGGCTGATCGCGGAATCCAACTGCCAGGCGCCGTTTGCGTAGCGGTAAATTCTGGAATCCGCAGCTTCCGGATATCGACCGGGAACGATCCGGCCCCCAACGAACAACTCAAGTGTGCCATCGCCGTTTAAGTCCCCCAATGCGATCGGCCCGGTACTCGATGCGTCGCCCGGAACAGCGTCTGCGACACCCTTGCGCGTCATGTCGTATCGCCGTACGCTGCCGCCCGCCGCCAACCCGTCCTCGTAGTTCGCAGCACCAGCGAGAATCGCCGCATTACCTTCGGAATCACGCCAGCCGACGATGGCGGTGACGTCTCTGGTTACCGACGCATCGAACGGCGCGGTTGACAGGCGCTCGAAAGCACCTCGACCGTTTCCGCGAAAGATGCCGATCCGACCTCCTTTTCCGCTGCCGACGATCAGGTCTTCATGGCCGTCGTTGTCCAGGTCAAACCAGGCGACTCCTGGTCCGAGCTGGCTGAGTTTAAGCGGCAAGAGCGCCTGACGCGCGAAATCATCGAACGACTCCTCGTGGTGAGTGTGACCGAGCAGGGGGGTAACGTCTCGAAAGTATGTTGGACCGCCAATGGACGCGAATGGACGCGAATCCCCCGCGATTTTGGTCTTTGAATTGGCGTTCAATGGCGTTGATTCGCGGTTGACTGGCTCCTCCGCGCCGGCTTCCTCGATTTCATAGAGTCGATTCTGGAGAACGTCTTTGATCACCTGTTTCTTCCCGTTCCGCCAGGTGATTTCCAGTGTCATCGGCCCATTTCGGCTCCCCGCAGCGAAGACCAGCAAGGGGTCCGAACCGGAAAGATACCGGCCGCCGGCAACCACCTCCTGTCGTTGCCGCGGAACCGCCCCATCCAGCAACGTGACGTTTGCGCCAACACCCTGCGTGTTCGGAGGCGACCCTTTCAGCCGCACAACCACGCGCGGGGCATTCGCCTCGTTACGATAAACCCCGGCCGGGCTGCCCAGATTGTTAACGACGAAATCGAGATCACCGTCATTATCGAAGTCTCCCGTGGCCATTCCGTGGTGCACCCCTGTTTGATCCGTACCCCAACGGCCGGTGACATCTTCAAAACGCAGGTTCCCCGAATTACGAAACGCGACGACGGGCATGTTGAGTTTGGGGTAGAGCCGTTCGTTGAGCATCTTGTCGTGTGTGAACGCTTTCCGGCGTTCGACGGGGTCGGTGTAACCACGGTAGGATCGTTGCCGGGATTTGATCTGCGCTTCGGCATCCAGGTCCTGCACATCCTCCACGTGCCCGGCAGTGATGAGGACGTCCTCGAATCCATCAAGGTCGATGTCCAGGAATATCGGGGACCACGACCAATCGGAGGCTGGAAGGCCGGCAAAATTTGCGATCTCGGCAAAGGTCCCGTCGCCGCGACCATGATAAAGCGTGTTCCGCATGAACTGCGGCCGGTCGTCGTTCAAGCCGATGGAATGGACGGCTGGTTTCTGCGCGAGCAATTGTCGTTTGCGCATCCGGGAATCGCGGCTGAGCATATCCACAACCAGGAAATCCAGCCGGCCATCCCGGTCGATGTCCGCGAAGTCCACACCCATCGAACTGGCGCTCATGTTGCGCCAGGCCAGACTGCCCATGGCACGGAAGCGGCCGTGGCCGTCGTTGATCCAGAGACGGTCCGGGGTCCAGAAGTCATTGCACACGTAAAGATCGGGCGATCCATCGTTGTTGATGTCTCGGAACGTGGCGGTCAACCCCCAGTCGCGTGGCGGCGCGCGCAGCGTTTGTCCTCGCTCGTCCAGAAACATGCCGTTCGTCCAGGAAACCGCGCGAAACCTCGCCTTTCCATCGTTGAGAAGGAGCAGATCCGATTCGCCGTATTCGATGAGCTGACCCTCCACGACCAGGAGCCGGTCTTTGAACGCCGGAGGAATAACGACCTGACCCTTGACCATCTGCAGGTCCACCTGGCCACGGTCCCGAATATCGTCCGCCCGGTTGTTTGCAATGTAGAGGTCAACTGTGCCGTTACCCTCCACATCGGCCAGCGCGAGCGTCATGCTGCCATATGGACCCGCAGTCCCCGCAGAAGCCGTGACGTCCCGAAACTTTCCATCGCCGCCATTGAGAAAGCAC
>DATEKZ010000550.1:0-7470 GCA_035277185.1 Verrucomicrobiia bacterium | reverse complement strand
CGAACCCGACCGAGGCGCGAAAGGCCGACCGGGTGATCGAACTCAAAATGCGCATCGACCCGTTGCAACCCGGCGTGGTCTCGACCACGGACCAGGTAGTCGCGCCGCTGGCCGGTGAAATCCAGACTGCCGGGAGACTGGCGGGAAAAGGCATTTACATCCGCGAACAGAAGCATGTTTCCAACACCACCTGGGACGGCCGGTTCTACACGTATGATGTCTCCACTCCGGTCAACCACCGCGTCAGTTTCTGGCTCGAGTGCTGGCGTGATGGTCGGCGGGTCATCCTCCCGGACTTCGATTTCGCTAATTCCGTCACACCCGCGCGCGGCAAGCCGGTCACCGGTTTCGTCGGCCTGGCGATGTGGGAAAGCCCCGACCGCGCCGGCACCAACAAAACGACATGGACGTGGGGTCTCAACCTGGACGCCGGCCTGTTCAGCAAGAATGGAATGCTGGACAACCCGTTTGCTGACATGACCCATCGTGATTCGACCTGGGGCCGCGTTTCCACCTGGAACCCGCAGCCGGGCGAACAGCTGACGCTTCTCATGATTCGCGGTGACAAAGAGCGGCTGTCCAGTGAAGAGCTTGAGGGCAGGACGAACGCGCCGCCGAGCGATCTCTTGCTTAAACTCAAGGCTCGAGTGGATGCCGTTCCTGAAAGCGAGACGCAGGAAGCACCACAGTCCAGCACGACCATACCGCCTGTGCAGTGACAGGTCCGTGTCGGCTACGGGCGCATCTCACGAGCCAATTCTCTAACTGAATCGTTCCGGCCAAGGGGGAGAGGGCGGGGTGAGGGGGAAGGAAGCGGGCGAATTATCCGTGCGGCTGCAAGATCTTGAGATGCGCCCGCCAGGTTGGCTTTGACACAGCCTGCGTCGCTGCCGGAGACTTGTTGCGTGCGGCCGCCGAAGCAATTCCTCACCGCCGAGTGGCGCTGGCTGGCAATGCTCAACTACGAGATCGATCCTGCGCTTCTTCGGCCATTCGTCCCGCAAGGCACAGAGCTCGATTCATGGAACGGCAGAACTTTTGCCAGCATGGTCGGCTTTCTGTTCCTGAACACCAGAGTATGCCGTGTGCCGATTCCGTTTCACCGGAACTTCGAGGAAGTCAATCTGCGCTTTTACGTGCGGCGAAAGGCGGAGGACGGCTGGCGGCGCGGTGTGGTGTTCGTCAAAGAGATTGTTCCGCGCTTCGCCATCGCTGCGGTAGCCCGGTTCGCTTACAATGAACGCTACGTTTCGTTGCCGATGCGGCATGTGGTGGAGAATCACGGAAGCGGCGTCTCGGCGGCGTATCAATGGCGCTACCGAAACTGTTGGCACTCGCTCAGCGTCGTTGCCGACGGCGAGCCGCAGCCGATTGCGGTTGATTCCCAGGAAGAGTTTATCACCGAGCACTTCTGGGGTTACGCTGCTCAGCGCGACGGGAGCGCCGTGGAATATCGGGTCGAACATCCTCGCTGGCGCGTTTGGAAAGCGCGGGAAGCGACCTTCAAGTGCGACGTTTCCGCCTT
Organism: Verrucomicrobiia bacterium; assembly: GCA_035277185.1. Lineage (GTDB taxonomy): Bacteria > Verrucomicrobiota > Verrucomicrobiia > Limisphaerales > AV2 > DATEKZ01. The sequence continues at coordinate 5,945 of DATEKZ010000550.1, read as the reverse complement.
GTATGGTCAGCCGTTCGTCGAAGGCTTGAAAGCAGAGCCGGGTTCCGCTTTTCTGGCTGAAGGTTCACCCGTAACAGTCTATCAGGGTCTGCGAGTATGAAAGGTGACGCCATCAAGAATCGGATCGAGGTGATCGAAGGGGACATCACGAAGCAGCACGTGGATGCCATCGTGAACGCGGCGAATACCACGCTGCTCGGCGGCGGCGGTGTCGATGGCGCCATTCATCGCGCCGCGGGACCGGAGCTGCTGGTGGAATGTCGCGCGCTCGGAGGTTGTCCGACCGGGCAGGCCAAAATCACCCGCGGCTATCGGCTGACGGCCAAATGGGTGATTCACACGGTGGGGCCGGTCTGGCGCGATGGAACTCAAGGTGAGGACGACTTGCTCGACGGTTGTTATCGCCATTCACTCGCGCTTGTCGAGCCGCATGGCATAAAAACGATCGCCTTTCCGTCCATCAGCACCGGCGCGTATCGGTTTCCCCTGGAACGGGCGACCCGAGTTGCGGTCAACGAGACGAAGCGTTTCCTCGAGCACAACCAGTCCGTGGAGAAGGTCGTGTTTGTCTGTTTTGGTCGAGACGCGTTCGAGACGTATCAGCGGGTCGTCAAGGGGACTCCAGGATAGAGCGTTGCGTGAGAGCCCACAAGAGAGTTTGACGAACGCTCGCCCTCACCCCAGCACAGGGAGTTTCTGTCTTTCGCCGAGACTTCGTCCGCAGCCCCGAGGAGAGGGGGAACCATCATCCGCCTTCGGAGTCATCGAATGCGCTTGAAACGAAGTCCGCTCGAAATTGTTCCCTACTCGTACCGCAGTGAATCAATCGGGTCGAGATTCGCGGCTTTGAAGGCGGGATAGGTGCCGAAGATGATGCCGACGAGCGAGCAGATCACCAACCCGATGATGACCCAATCGATCGGAATGACGGCGGACAATTCCAGGAGACGCGCGGCGACATTGCCACCGGCGATCCCCAGCGCCACGCCGATCACACCGCCCACTTCACAGATGACCACCGCTTCCATGATGAATTGCGTCATGATGTTGCGTTTCTTGGCGCCGATGGCCCGGCGAATCCCGATCTCGCGCGTCCGCTCTGTCACTGACACCAGCATGATGTTCATGATGCCGATTCCGGCCGCGATCAAGGCGATCGAACTCACCGATATGACGCCCATCCGAACCGCAAAGGTAAACGTCTTGAATTGCGTGATCATGGAGTCGTTGGAAAAAACCTCGAAATCGTCCGGATCACCCGGCGGCACCTTGCGGATGGTGCGAAAGGCGCCGCGCACCTGTTCGACCGTGTCTTCGTAGCTCGCCGCGTCGCGCGCCTGGACCAGGATCGACAAACTCACCCAGCGCCGTCCGTATCGATTCAAACCGGTGGTGATGGGAACGATCGCGAACTTGTCCTGGTTGCCCCCCAGCATCGCGCCCTTGGGTTCCAGCACACCGATGACCGTATAGTTAATGCCGTCGAATTTGACCCGTTCGCCCAGGGGTGAACCGAACGGGAACAGGGATTTGGCCAGGCTGTTGCCCAACACGCAGACATCGCGCGCACTCTCCACGTCGGACTCGGTCAACGCGCGCCCGTCCTGGACTATCCAGTTCTTCGCCGGGAAACTGCCGGGAGTCTCGCCCAGCAACGGCACATCAGGCAGCGTCTTTTCGTAACGCGAAGAGACATCGCCGCCCCACAACCAGGTTTCCATGCCGATATTGAGGGCGAGCGTCGCCTGTCCCTTTAATTTCTCTCCCTGCGCCAGCGTGATGTTTTTCCGCCGCCAGAATTTCTCGAAGCCTTCCTCGCCTCCAAAGTAAACGCCCGGCCATTTGTCGATCTGAAACGTTTGTCCACCCAGTTGGCTCAGGTCCGCTTCAATGGCTCTCTGCATCGCCCGCATGGCAGTCATCACCACGATGATGGAAAACACTCCGACCAATACGCCCAATAGCGTCAGCGCCGAGCGCAGCTTGTGCGCCGCCAGCGCGCTCATGGCCATGAGAAAGCTCTCCTTTAGTTCGGCGCGGAAGACCCGACTGCCGGTCGATGGCTTGAACAAGGCGCTCATTTATTCATTTCTCAACGCATCCACGGGGTTCATGCGAGCGGCGCGCCACGCGGGCAAAAAGCCCGAAAGAATGCCGGTCACAAACGAAACCAACAAAGCAATACTGGCCACGGTGATCGACATGACGGCCGGCAGGAATTTCGACATGACCAGCGTCAGCGGCCAGGCGATGGCCAGGGCCAGCAGGCCTCCCAGCATGCAAATGCTGGCCGCCTCGATCAGGAACTGCACCAGAATCGTCCGGCGCTTGGCTCCGATGGCCTTGCGCAGGCCGATCTCGCGGGTACGTTCGGCCACTGAGACGAACATGATGTTCATGATCCCGATGCCGCCGACGAAGAGCGACAGCCCGGTGATAAACAGGCCTACCGCGGCGATGGTCGCGGTCACCCGGTTGAACATGGTGAGGAACTGCTCCTGCTGATTGATCGAGAAATCATCCGGTGCGCCGGGCGGCACGCGCCGCAGAATCCGCAAGACCGAGCGCAATTCCTCCTTGGCCTCCTCCAGTTTGCCCAACTCGCTGGCTTTGATCTGAATCTCGTAATCCGGCCGACGCCAGAAACGGGCAACGAAATGTTTGACCGGAATGATCGCCTGATTGTCGAGGCTGAACTGGCCCAGAAAGCTTCCCTGTTTTTCGAGAACCCCAACGACTTCGAACGAATCCGGCCCGATCTTGATCTTGTTGCCCAGCGCCGGCTCACGCAGAAAAAGATTGGTTGCCACCTCGGAGCCGATGACGCACACGGGCCGGCCGCCTTCCACCTCCATCTCGGTCATAAACCGCCCCTGCGCCACAGAGAAACCGCCGGTGAACAGAAACTGTTCCGTCGTCCCGATAATTCGCACGCCGTTGGCGTTGCGATTTTTGTATTTCACAGACTGGCGCATGCCCACCACCGGCGCTACCGCGCGGGCAAGCGTCATTTGTTTTTCCACGGCCTTGACCTGATCCATCGTGATGTCCCGCCGCTTCTGGACCGCCAGCCATTCCGAGTGCGAATCGATGAACCAACTGCCCCGTGAAACAAACATCACGTCCGCGCCAATGAAGGAAACGCTGCTGTGGAAAAAACGGTCCAATCCCTCGATGGCCGTACCCATCAATGTCACGGTCACAATGCCGATCACGATCCCCAGCGTCGTCAACGAAGACCGCATTTTGTTGGCCCGGATGGCGCCCCAGGAAATGCCCAGACCCTCTTTGATCTCGGTGAACAGGTTCATGGCCGGTTGACTCGGTGGTCTAAACCGCGCCCGCCTCGATTCCGGACGGTTGCGAGACAGCCGCCGTGTGGAGCCTCTCATCGCTGGCGATCAGGCCATCGCGAATGCGGATGATTCGACGGGCATGTCGCGCCACGTCTTCTTCATGCGTCACCACGAGAATGGTGTTTCCTTTCCGCGAAAGCTCATCGAACAACGCCAGGATTTCCGCGCCGGTTCTCGAGTCGAGATTTCCGGTCGGCTCGTCGGCGAGCAGAATGGAGGGACTGTTGACGAGGGCGCGCGCGACGGCAACGCGTTGACGCTGTCCGCCGGACAGTTCGTTCGGCTTATGATGCACCCGATCCGCCAGTCCCACGTGGGAGAGGGCATCCAAAGCGATTTGCTTTCGCTCGTCGGCGGGCTTGCCCGAGTAAATCAAGGGCAGTTCGACATTGCGCAGCGCATTGGCGCGCGGCAACAGGTTGAAGGTTTGAAACACGAAACCGATCTCCTTGTTCCGGATCTCGGCCAACTGATTGTCGTTCATTTCGCTGACGTTGACGCCATTCAGCTCGTATTGACCGGAAGTCGGAGTGTCGAGGCATCCAAGCAGGTTCATCAGGGTGGACTTGCCCGAACCGGAAGGTCCCATGATCGCCACGTATTCGCCGCGATCGATTTCCAGTGATACCTCGCGCAGGGCGTGGATCGTCTCCGCGCCCATCTGGTAACGCCGGGAAATATTCTGGAGGCGGATCAGGCTCATGAACGAATGGAGTAATGGAGTGATGGAGGTGAGCATCTCAAAATCCTGCAGCCGCACGGATATTCGGACGCTTCCTTCCCCCTCACCCCGGCCCTCTCCCTCGGGGAGAGGGAGCGACGATGCCCGGCCTTCTGCTGGGGAGCGTTTGGGTTCTCGAACGCTGCTTCGGCTATTCCCTCTCCCCAAGGGAGAGGGTCAGGGTGAGGGGGAAGGCAACCCACCCACGTGCAGGGCCGCAACAAAGTACTATGCCCTGCGCGGACAAACATTGAACCCTGAACTTTGAACCCCGAACCTTGAACAGTGCATTCCAACGCTCCACCACTCCATTGCTCCATTACTCCGCTGGCGGTCTTCACTTCTTTTCCATTTCCTTGTCTTTATCTTTTCCTTCCGACCCGCCCTTCATGATCTTCTTCCCGTCCTCCAGTTCGCGGCTGATGGCCTTGTAGCCGCCCGAAACGACTTCCTGGCCTTCGGTGAGGCCCTCCGTGATTTCCACGTAGGCATCATCGCTGATGCCGCGCTTCACCGGCGCCATCTTCACCTTGTCGCCCTCGACAACAAACACTACCTCCACCGGTTTGGGCCCCTCCCCCTTCTTGTCCGCGCGACCCGAGTTTGTCTTGTTCGTCCCGGCGGTATTGGTTGAAGACGACCCACTGGAATTGGTCGCACTCGATGAGTCTGCCCTGGCAAGTTCATTGGTCTTCGCAGCCGGATTGTTGGTCGATTCCTTCGGCAGCCGCGTCGTCACACTGGCGATCGGCACGGACAGAACATTCGATCGCGACCGGGTCTCGATATCCGCCGTCACGGACATGCCGGGACGGAAGTTCTCTTTCTCAGTGACGCGTATCTTCACCTCGAATTTGGTGGCTTCCTGCGACTGGCCGCCGCCCCCGCCTGCACCGGGAAGGCCCTTTGAGGAGTTGGCGATTTCGCTGACCATGCCCTTGAACTTCCGATCGCGAAAGGCGTCCACTTCAAGGCGGGCGTTTTGGTTGAGACAGATCAAAACAATGTCGATTTCGCCGATATCAACGCGCGCCTCCATCTCGTTCAGGTCGGCGACGATCATGATTTCAGTGCCGGTCATCATCGCTGTGCCGACGACCCGTTCGCCCAACTCCGAGTTCAACTTGCTGATCGTCCCGTCGATCGGCGAATAAATCGTCGTCTTGGCCAGCTCCTCTTCGACTCGCGCAAGCGAGGCCTTTGCCATGGCGACCTGATGAACGGATGAATCGCACTGCGCCCTGGCGATGTCAAAGCCGGTCTTGAACTCCAGAAACGTGGATTCGGAAATCAGTCTGCCCTTGAACAACCCCTCGTTGCGTTTGAGTTCCAGCTCGGCCTTCTTGAGGGTCGCTTCGGCCAGTGATTGGCCCGCCTGCGCGGAAAGGAAACTCGCCTCGGCCGAGCGGAGATTGGCCTGGTAGACGTCGGGCTTGATCTTTACCAGCAGGTCGCCCTTCTTTACGTTCTGGCCCTCCTTGACCGGCAGCTCGATGATTTCGCCGCTCACCTCGGCGCTGATCTTTACCTGCAAGACAGGCTGGATGCGACCGTTGGCGACGACAATCTCCGTGAGATTCCGCGGCGCGACCTTTTCGGTCTGCACGGTGATCACCGTTTCGCGCCGTTTGAATACCGCCAGCAACGTCATTCCAATCAGCACCAGTGCGATGACCGAGAAGACGATGATTTTCCGGCGCTTTTTTCCTTTTGCGTTAGCCATTTGTGTTCCTTCTCAGACACTTCACCCAACAAATTGTTTCAAGTTTCTCTGATGAACGGCGAGGAGTTTCTCCCGGCGGACCGGGGTTTGACCATTACACGCTCGCGGCATCATTGTAGAACGGTCACATCCCGGTGGTCCCGAG
>DATEKZ010000549.1:0-6834 GCA_035277185.1 Verrucomicrobiia bacterium | reverse complement strand
CGTGGAATACGGCATCGCCCAGCTCGGAGCGCTGCAGGTCTGGGCCAATTCCAAACACGACAAGGCAAAGGCGTTGGGCGACTACAAGGGCGCTTTGGCCCTCGGCGGTTCCCGGCCGCTGCCGGAGCTGTTCGCTGCGGCCGGCTGCCCGTTTGATTTCAGCGAAAAGACGGTGAAACCCCTGATTGCGCTTGTGCGTCAGGAATTGGCGAAGTTGAGCTGAACAGGGATCCGTTGTCGGAGGTTTGCCGCAGGGTCGGTTCGTTGTGTGATTTCATCCCCGGACGACTGGCCATCAAACAACTGACAACGGACCGAAGTCAAAATGCCCGTTGAAACTTCACTTGCCTGCGACTAATTTCAACGCACATGGGTTTAGCTGACCGCCATTACATGCGTGAGGGCAGGCGATATGGGCCGCTGTCCACCACGGTGGTTCTCATGATCGTGCTGGTCGCGGTCTTTGCGCTGCAATGCATCAACGCCGTTTACCTGCAAACGCCGGCGGAATATTGGCTGGCTCTGACGACCGTGGGCCTGAAACACGGTTTTGTCTGGCAGCTCGTCACTTTTCAATTCCTTCACGGGGGTCTTCTTCACCTCGGCTGCAATCTGCTGGGTCTTTGGTTCTTCGGCCGTTTTGTGGAACACGTTGTCGGGCGTCGATTTCTTCTGGCCTACCTTGGCTGTGGGATCGCCGGCGGTTTGTTGCAGGGCCTCCTGATGGTTGCTTTCCCGATGCATTACGGCGGAATGCTGTACGGCGCTTCGGCCGGCGTCTCCGGTATGTTTGCCATCTTCGCGCGGTTGGAGTCCCACACGGAGGTGCGTTGGAATTTCATCCTTCCGGTCCGCGCAGGGACGCTGTTGTGGGTCTATACCGCCATCGCGTTATTCTTCACGCTGGTTCCCTCGCAGGATCGGGTGGCCCATGCGGCCCACCTGGGTGGCATCCTGGGAGGGCTGGCCTTTGTGCGCTTGGGCTGGCATCGCGATTTCCAGCCGCTTCCCTGGGACGGCATCTGGAGGCGGTTGCAGCAAACGTTTCATCGTCCGCCCGCCAGCCCTCGGTTCCGACGGCCGGCGATGCGATCCACGGCCAGCGCAGGAGTGCCCCGGGAGGAATTGGACACCGACTTTATCAGCAAGGATGTCGATCCGATCCTCGACAAGATTTCCGCGCACGGCATTCAAAGCCTGAACGAACGCGAGCGCAAAATCCTCGAAGCGGCCCGCGCCAGAATGGCAAAGCGTTGATCGTGATCCGTGCTGCGTGTTAGTGAACACGGGGACCACGCTGACATGGGTTGCCTGTCACTCGTCACTTCCCTTGTTACGTTTTAAACGTTTAAACGTTTCAACGTTTCACGTAATCTCTCCGCATGATTCAGCGTTATTCCCGACCTGAAATGCGGGCCATCTGGACCGACGAAAACAAGCTCAAGACCTGGCTCCAGATCGAACTCCTTGCCGCCGAGGCGCTGGTCAAGGAAGGCGTCGTGCCGCAGACCGATTTCGACAGGATAAAGACCGGCGCCGGCGCCTGCTTTGCGGATCTGAAGTGGCTCGTCGAACGCCAGAAGGAACTCGAAAAGACACTCAATCACGACGTCATCGGCTTCACCACCGCCGTCGCCGAGAAGATCAACGACCCCGCCAGCCGCTGGTTTCACTTCGGCCTGACCAGCAGCGACATCGTCGATACCGCGTTTGCGGCTCAGATGGTTCAGAGCGCCGATATTCTCATCGCCGATGTGAAGGCGTTGCGGCCCGTCATCGCCCGGCGCGCGAAAGAGCACATGATGACACCGTGCATCGGCCGCAGCCACGGCATTCACGGCGAGCCGACGACATTCGGCCTCAAGCTGGCGCTCATGTATGACGAGTTCGGACGTGCCCTGGAGCGGCTGGAACGCGCTCGTGAAGCAGCCGGTGTTGGCAAACTCAGCGGCGCTGTCGGCACCAACGCGCATCTCTCGCCGGAGGTCGAGACGTTCGTTTGTGAGAAACTGGGTCTGCGTGCGGCGCCGATCGCCACCCAGGTCGTCCAGCGCGACATCCACGCCGAGTTCATGAACACGCTGGCGCTCGTCGGGGCGAGCATCGAACGTTGGGCCGTTGAGTTCCGGCATCTTCAGCGCACGGAGGTCCTCGAAGCGGAGGAGCCGTTCACCAAAGGCCAGAAGGGCAGCAGCGCGATGCCGCACAAACGCAACCCCATCACCTGGGAACGCCTCACCGGCCTCGCGCGCGTGCTGCGCGGCAACGCGATCGCCGCGCTGGAGAACGTGGCCCTCTGGCACGAGCGCGATATCAGCCACAGCTCGGTCGAGCGCATCATTTTTCCCGACTCCTGCACGCTGCTCGATTACATGTTCGGCCTGCTGACGCGCCTGATGGACGGCCTCAATGTTTATCCCGAGAACATGAAGAAGAACCTCGGTCTGAGCCTCGGCATGTGGAACAGCCAGACCGTTCTGCTGGCGCTCATCCGCAAGGGTCTGACCCGTGAAAATGCGTATGAACTGGTGCAGCGCAATGCGATGAAGACCTGGGAAGTCAAACACGCCGGCCGCGACGACGCCGACTTCGTGAAGCAACTCCAGACCGATCCCGAAGTTGCGAAACACTTCAAACCCGGCGAACTCGAGAAGCTCTGCTCGCTCGAGTTCCATTTCAAAGAGGTCGGAAACCGCTTCAAGAAGTTGGGGCTGTAAGTTGTGACCGGTCAATGCCCTCGCCACTGCCCTCAGCCATCCGCGATGATGTGAGTTACGCGCTGCCGGTGAGGCCGCTCGGGCCGCTGCGCTGGCTGGGTTGGTTCCCGGTCGGCTTCGCCCTGTTTTTCCTCTGGATGCCCGTCAGCGGTTTGATCCGGCTGCTGAATCAGGCCCTCAAGGGAACCGCTGATACGGGCGAATGGTTCGGAGGATTGTTCTACGTTCCTTTTATTGTCGGAGGCTTGATTCCCTTCGCCTTGGGCCTGTTTATCCTGTTCGGACGCTGCCGCGTGGAATGGCGTCAGAAACGGCTCTCGATTCTCGACCACGCCGGTCTCGTCCGCTGGCGGCGCCGCCTTCCGAAGGGCCGCATCCGCAAGTTCACGGTGAGATCGGGCGGCGCGAAGATCAACGACAAGCCGGTCACGAGCGGGCCGCTGGCGGAACTTGGAGCGCTGTTGGCTGAATTCGAAGTGGGCAGACCCCGAATGGTCGCGTTCGGTTATCCTCGCGACTGGCTGCAGGCGTTGGCCGAGGATTTATCCGCGCGGGTGGGTGCGACGGCGTCCGCCCTTGCCCCGCCCGCAGTCGAGCTCACCGATCTCTTGACGGTGAGCCAGCCGCAGTTTGACGACGTGACGCACAAACCGGCAGACAGCCGGGTGAAAGTCGAGCCGCGCTCGAATGGATTCGTTCTCCTGGTTCCGCCGGCCGGGTTGCGGAAAGGCAGCAAAGGACTGTTCGGGTTCAGCATCATCTGGTGCCTGTTCATGTCTGTGTTCACGGGATTCCTGGTGTTCGCGAGCGGGCAAAAGTCCGGCGGCACATCCATCGGCGCGTGGGCTTTCATCGGCCTCTTTTGGTTGGTCGGCCTCGGGATGTTGGCTGGCGCGATCAACATGGGCCGGCGCCGGGCGATGCTGCTGGTCGAGAACGGCCGACTGAGCCTGGCGCAGATCGGCATCTTCGGAGCGAAGAAATGGGACTGGAACCGCGACGGCCTTTCCGCCATTCGCGCCGACGCCAGCGGCATGGCGGTCAATGATGTGCCGGTGATCGAACTTCAGATTCATCCCGTGGGCGGCAAGAAGGCCGGCTTCTTCGCGGGCCGCGATGAACAGGAGCTGCGCTGGCTGGCGACGGAATTGCGGCGCGCGCTCAAGTTGCCGGCAGCCGCGAATCCTAATCCTGCTGCGGCCGGGAAAGGAACTGAGCGGTGAGACACGAATTCCACTAATTCACGCGAATGAAGGCTGAAGAACGCAGGCATCGGAGACGAGACTCCGACCACGTTGGCGCGGCACGGGTCGCCGTGCGCCCATCCACCAACGGATGAAACGTTCGGATATTTTTGTGCGGGCAATCATTCTCTTTCTGCTGGGGCCAAGTGTCGTCGGATTGCTGATGACGTTTGCCGGTTGGTGGTAACACATCACGGTCACGACGCCGTTTCACGATAGCTCTGGCGGCCCATCGATCACTGTCTTCAGACTGCCGATGTAAAGATCAATCGATTCTGGACCGGTCCCGACCTGAACTCGGATCATCTGCCCATTCTGGTTGAATGCGTTCTGCCCCGTGTTAGATCTAGAACCCAGGCGAACGCCGCCGACGTTGCTCCCTCCACTTCCATTTCAAAGAATTGAGGCGGAGAGGGACTGATCCCGATTCACTGGCGGCTGGCGAGGACGGTCTTGCGCGCGGTGGTGAAGAGAGGATGGACCAGGCCATCACGGCTTGGGGATTTCCAGTTGACGGCAGACGGCGCGGACTGTGCCTTCTTTGACTTCGCGATGCCGGGGAATTGGAGCGATCTTGCCGTTGGCGGGGTTCTTCCAAATCGGATGAATTCCCACCTTCGCGCACAAGAAAGCAGCCGTGGGCGCGCAGGTGGCGCTCCAAATCGAGCCGTTTCACGAAGCGGCCAGTTGGAGCTCCTCGCGCACCGCGCCGGGCACGGTGTGTTTGCGGGCTTCCTCGCGGTGGTACGCCATGACTTGCTCAAGGGCGTCCCACAGATTGGCCCTGGCTTCGTCCATGGTTTCGCCTTCGGAAAAGATTTCCGGCAACTCCTCGAAATGGCAGGTGAAGCCGCCTTCCGGCGCTGGCTCAAAGACTGTTGTCAATTTGAATTTCGGTTCGTCCGGATTCATGGGCGTAGTCTCGTATAACGGAGCTTACGATTCAAGCCGTGGTTGAAATCCTTTGCCGCGGCCGTGATACGCGATCAGAAAGTAAACCAGCACCGCCGCCACCGCCACGGCCAGGCCGCCCCAGAACAGCGTCCATTGCGTGCCGGCCGGACGCGCGCATGCGCTGAACCACCGGCCGACGCTGAGGTAGCCGATGAGGTTGCCCACGCCGCTGTTCATCAGCGACATCAGCGCCTGTCCCCGAGCCCGCCAGGTCGCGTCCACGCGCTGGTCGAGATAGATTTGCGCGGTGATGAACACGAGCGTGAACGTACATCCGTGGAGGACCACCCCCGCGAGCAGCCATACTTTCCCGTCGATGGCGCTCAACGCGAACCGCAACACGCCAAAGGCCAGGCCGGAGGCAAAAATCCATTTCAGCCGCCACTTCAACAGCAGTCCGCCCAGCGCGAACATGGCGATGATCTCCGTCACCTGGCCGAGCGTCATCCACGCGCTTGTGCGCAGGAGGCCAAGTTCCCTAAGGTGCGGCGGCGCGTAGGGATAGAACCCCGTCATCGGAATGGCGAACAGCGCCACGGTAATGAACACCACGCGATGGTCGGGATTTTTCAACAACGTGAGCGCGTCCAGGCCCAGGCGTTGCCGCAGCGTGAGGTGCTCCGCGAATTTCGGCGTCTCCAAAGCCGGCAGGAAATACGTGAACGCAGCGACCGTCAGCCACATCACCGCCCCGCTGTACCCTGCGAGCGCGGTCGTGTCCGCGTTCAAGAGACTGACCATCCAGCAGCCGGCCATCCATCCGAGCGTGGCCATGGCGCGGATCGGACCGAATTCCATTCTGGCGTCGGCCAGCCGCGCGAAGACTATCGTCGAAGAAATGCTCCAGGTCGGCGACGAACAGAGCGCGTGCAGTTGAATCAACGCGAGGACGAGCCACGGATTCCAGCGCAACTTGATGGCGGTGCTGGCGAGCGCCATGGTAACCGCGGTCGCAAGCGCCAGACCGCGCAAGACCTTGACCGGTGACGCGTGACGATCGGCCATCGCACCAAAGATCAGCGGCGAAACGAATGCCGCGAGGGCCGAGGCAGCGAACGCGAACGGTTTGATGTCGCGCAACCCGTGGGCGTCGAGCACGGTGCTCAGCGGCACCAACCACGCCCCCAGCGCTGCTCCCTGGATAAAGAACAGCACCACCAGCTCCGCGTATTCCGCCCGTCGAATCGTCCTCAGCACGCGGACAGAACACACGGACCACGGGAAATTACAAGCCAAGGCGAAGGACCCTTGAACTCCGGAATTGCCCCCTCACCCGGCCTCCGGCCACCCTCTCCTCCATTTGGGGAGAGGGACGGGGTGAGGGGCGCGGTTCATGGGGAGTCTTCATTCGCTTTTGCGCACGCATTGGGACCATGAACGTGTGCCGGGTAGCGCAGCCGTCCTCGGCTGCGAGTTCGTGCGGCGTCCCGCCGCACGGAGCAACCGCCGGCGAGACGCCGGGCCAACTCGCAGGCGGGACGCCTGCGCTACCCGGTTCATGGAGAGGGGGAACCGTCATCCGCCTTTGGAGCCATCGAACGCACTTGAAACAAAGTCCGCCACTGCAGGAGGGAATTTAGAATTGAGAATTGGAAATTGAGAATTGGCTCATTGGCGGAGACCTCGAGGCATTGCGCTGACCCGCATCCTTCTCAATGGCCCATTTCCAAATTCTCAATTCTCAATTCTCAATCCCCAGTCTGGAGGCACTGCGATGCGCATGAGCTTTACAGGGTTGAACCGTCGAATCGTTACGACTCGCAATGCTGCGTGGGAATTCGACTCCACCCCAACCCTCTTCGGTCGAGGAGGAGAGGGAGAGAACGCGCGCGCGCGCTTACCTGTGACGCACGAATACCCTGACGGGCCGCTCGCTGTCCCCTCTCCCCTCAACGGGGAGAGGGTCAGGGTGAGGGGTG
>DATEKZ010000548.1:0-12941 GCA_035277185.1 Verrucomicrobiia bacterium | reverse complement strand
ATGCTCGCTGCGGGCGACTTTGACAACGATGGCGATCCGGACGTCCTCGCGCACACATCCTCTTTCGTCACGCCCCCCTACGGGGGCCTGCGTCTCTATCTGAACGATGGCATGGGCCGGCTGATTGACAGCCAGATCACGTTGCCCCAAGTCCTCACGAAGGCGGCCGGATGGACCGATATCGACAACGACGGCTCACTGGACTTGTGGCTGGTACAGGCACAGTCGCTTAATCTGGCGACCAACTCGCTGGTCATGTTGCGGCAGGTTTCCGGACGATTCGTTGAGGCGTTTCGCCTGAATGACGCTGCGCCGATAACGACGTTTCAGGCGATCCTGGCGCCGGCGTGGGCGGATTTCGATAATGATGGCGACATTGACTTCGTGGGACGGTTTTGGTCGCGCCTGGCTCCGAGCGGCAATTTCACCAACTATCCATCGCTCTACCGGAACAACGGTGACGGCCAATTCACCACGACAGGATTGTCAATCGCAACCGACACAGGCCAACTCATGGCCTTGGTGGGAGATTTCGACGACAACGGCTCGCCGGACTTGCTCTATCGCACGGGTGCAACGTCCGGAAACTTCCTGCCGATGCGAAACCAATCGCCGTCGCTGAATCCGCTGCCGGGCGCGCCCTGGAGCCTGCATGCCTCCGTCGCGGAAGACATCGTCACGTTGTTCTGGAACGACGCCGATGATGCGAACCAGGCGTCCGGCCTGACTTACAACGTCCGCGTCGGGACCGCTCCGGGAAGGAATGACGTAGTGCCTTCCATGTCCACGACGAACGGCACACGGATGGTTCCGCCGCGCGGCAACGCGGAGAACAACAACTGGAAGGCGATCGAGCTGCCGTTCGAACGCCTCAACACCGAGACGCTTTACTGGACTGTTCAGGCGGTGGACAACGGTTTTCAAGGCGGCCCGTTCGCGCCGGAACAGAAGTTCTTCATCAACCCACCCGGTAACCAGCCACCCTCCATCTTCGGAATCAGCGATCTCACCATCCCTGAGGACACGACCGGCAACCTGACCCTTTACGTAACTGATGACCGCACGGATCTGAGGGCATTACACGTGCAAGCCAATTCGTCGAATACAAACGTTGTGTCATCGGCAGGGGTGAGATTGTCTGGATTCACAAACATAGCGCAGGGGCTGAGAGTCAACCTGAGCCTGACACCGCTGGCCGATCGCGCTGGCGAGACGACCATCACCGTGATGGTTACGGATCGCGGGGGCCTGACGACGAGCCGATTCTTCGTTGTCACCGTGACGCCCGTGAACGATCCACCCGTGCTCATTGTTCCGGATACCCTTCTGGCCCTGGCCGGTACTGCAAGCCCGTCGCTTGCCGTCAGCGCCTCCGACAAGGAAACCCCCGTGGAGCAATTGGCGTTAACCGCCCGGTCGCGGTCACCGCTGGTTGTGCCGGACGCGAACATCGCCATCACACGGACGACGAACGGCTGGCAAGTGGTCGCCACTCCGGTTAACTCGGAACCAGTTCAAGTGCCGATCGAACTGACGCTCAGGGATCCACAAGGCGCCGAAGCGCAACGCATGGTCGAATTCCGCTTCCAACCGCAGGCGTTCGCTTCGGTCGCGCGCGAAGCAACCCCCGGTCGCTGGCCGAGTCCCTTGATATGGGCCGATGTTAATGCGGACCGCAGTCTCGAGCTTCTAATCGGCGGCGGCATCACTGTTCATGCCGTTGAGGCGGGCCGCCTACCGGTTCGTGCCCGGCTGACCGAGCCTTTCCCAGCCGCGCTTGTGGACGTTGGTGACATCGATAACGACAGCGATGTGGACGTGCTTGGAACGACGGTGGTGAACGAAGATGGTAACCTGCTTTCCAAACTCGTCGTTTACCGCAACCTGGGTAACTTTGAGTTCCAGCCTGTCACGAACGCTATCTTTGATTACGGGGCGTCCCGACTGGCCGACTTTGATCGAGATGGAAGAGTGGATATAGTCGTTGCGGGCCGCACGAATCTCGTCATCTATCGCAATAGCGGAGCTGGATTCGGTCCGGCTTGGACACTCAGTCTGCGTCCATCAGCGCCGTCGGTGATTGATTCGATCTCGGGGCTGGATCTGGTGGATCTGGACCGGGACGGGGTCGTTGAATTAGTGGTGGTCGGCGGATCGACGCTGGGGCAACGTCTGGGTGTTGTTTACCGGCGCAGCGCTGATAATTTCGAGCCGATCAGCACGATTGGATCAAGATCTTCCGTCCAAGCGATCGCCGATTTTGATCAGGATCTCATGCCCGATCTTCTTTTGGACGTTCAAGGCCAGGGAAACAACGAAATATGGAGGAATTTGGGCGCCCTCGACTTCGATCGAAGCGCCTCGCTTTTCTTCAGGACATTTGGCCTTGCCGTCGTCGCAGATTTCGACAGCGACGGTTTTGCGGATGTTCTGGGATACGGCACGGATGCGTTGGCCTCCGGTAGCGGTTTTGGCCGCCTCTTCCTGGCCAGGCCTGGAATGACCTTTACCGCGGCGGAAGTGCCTTTTGCAAGCGCCACAGTCCCCGCCATCGCAGCGGCCGACTTTGACTCCGATGGGGTGATCGATCTGGCTGCCAGTCTGAACAACGACTTCTTAGCGAACCCGTGGCAATTAGAGGTGGTGATATATCACGGCATGGCAATGCGAACCAACCATCCTCCGGGAGTACCTGTGAATCCCCAGGCCACAGTGCGCGGGAGTGATCAGATCGTGCTCTTTTGGGACCGCTCCACCGACCTCGACCAGACTGCCGGTCTTACCTACAATGTCCGCGTCGGGACCGCGCCGGGACTCGGCGATGTCGTGAGTCCAATGTCGTTGACGGACGGCTACCGTCTGGTTCCGCGTGTGGGGAACGCGGGTTGGAATACGAATCTCCTTCTCACGGCGTTACAGCCAGGACACACCTACTACTGGAGCGTTCAGGCGGTGGACAATTCGTTTGCCGGCGGGCCGTTTGCACCCGAAGCAAGTTTCACCATGCCGGACGCCCTTCTCGCACTGCGCATTGTTAGCGATTCACGGGTCGAACTGGAATTGCGGTCCCGACCCGACATGAACTGGAGGTTGGAGACTTCGAGCGATCTTAAAAACTGGCTCGATTACCAGGCGCCGGACGTCGTGCTTCAGACCACCACGAACGGAGCAGGTCAAGCGAACATCGCCATTTCCGCCGGGCGCCAGTTCTTCCGGGCGCGACGAGTCGATTAGCGGGCTTCCCGTATTCGTGGCGCGTCGAGTGGAACGTCACTTGCGCGACGCGGCGGTGTGCCGTCAAACGCACAGCGCTCAAGAGCCCTGTGCAACCGGACGCACACTTCTCAAGGCCGTCGTGTCGTTCATACGATGCGGGCGACTCGATTACCCGGCCGAAAACCAACGAACATTTATGAATGCTCAAGAGCACTTGCCCCATCGATCTTCCTTCAGGAATCTCATTGTCGCCACGGGCGCCCGATGGAAGTCTCTGTGGGGCGCCTCCCGATTGTGCTGCGTATTGGCCGGCTTGATTTTGGGAGGAGCGGTGCCCGCGCACGCGGCCCTTGCGCCGGTGATCTCGGCGATCCCCGACCAGTTTACCCTGGAGGACGAGCCCATCCTCGAAGTGCCCTTCACGGTCTCGGACCCGGACACGACGGTCAGCCAGCTAAGGTTTTCGACGTTGTTCAGCTTTGACGGCCGAAATTCCAGTCGCGACAACATCGTCATCACGGGGACCGGCACGAACCGTTGGCTTTCGATCTACCCATTGCCCAACCTCTCGGGCCTGGCCCAGGCCTCGATCACCGTGTTGGACCCGACGGGATTGAGCGCAACGGCCGGCTTCCGGGTTCAGGTCAATCCGGTGAACGATCCGCCGCGACTTTCCGCCATTCCGGATCAGGCGGCTCTGAGGGGACAAGGGACGTTGTCGGTGCCGTTCCTCGTCAGCGACGCGGAGACCAACGCTGCATCGATTCTCTTGACCGCGTGGAGTTCGCGGCAAAGCGTTGTGAATAACGCCGGCCTGAGGATCGTTCAGGGAACCTTCATCACCAATCGAACTCTCCAGGTCACTCTGTCTTCCACCGGGTCCGTGGGTTCGACAGCGATCACCATTCAAGCCGACGACAGACAGGGCTCCAACACGGTTTCGTTCGTCCTCAACGTGCATCCACCGGAATTCGGCCGCAGCAGCAATTCGATCACATGGACAGCGGCTTCTTTCCAACCCGTCTGGGGCGACTTCAACGGCGACGGCTTGCTGGACCTGGTTGCTTCGACTTCCTCCATCCAGACGAATCGGGGCAAGGGGCTGTTCAGTCAGGGAATACCGTTGCCGTTCGGCGTATCAGCCTCGAGTGCGGCGGCGGCAGACTACGATGGCGACAGCGACCTGGACCTGCTGTTGTACGGAACCACAACTATCCCTCGTTTGCTGCGCAACAACGGCGCGGCTTCGCCTACTTTCTCAGACGTGTCAACCAACTGGGGTTTGCTGCAGGCCTATCGCGGTCCGCTTGTGTGGACGGACATGGACGGCGACGGAGACCTGGACATCCTCGGTGGAACAAACGACATCCGGTGGCTGCGGAACGACGGTACGGATGGGTTTACTGACACCGGAACGGGGATTCCCTCGCGCACCGTTGTCGGGATGCTCGCGGCGGGCGATTTCGACAATGATGGCGATCCGGATGTCCTCGCGCACACCTACTCGTTTGTCACGCCGCCAAACGGTGGCCCGCGTCTCTATCTGAACGATGGCACGGGGCGACTGACTGACAGCCAGATCACCTTGCCCCAAGGCCTCACGAAAGCGGCCGGATGGACCGATATCGACAACGATGGCTCACTGGACTTGTGGCTGGTGCAAGCGCAGTCGCTTAACCTGGCGACCAACTCGCTGGTCGTGTTGCGGCAGGCTTCCGGACGATTCATCGAAGCGTTTCGCCTGAATGACGCCGCACCCATAACGACGATCCAACCGGTCCTTGCACCGCCCTGGGCGGATTTCGACAATGATGGCGACGTTGATTTCGTGGGACGATTCTGGTCGCGCCCGACTCCGACCGGCGCCTTCACCAACTACCCCTCGCTCTATCGGAACAACGGTAACGGCCAGTTCGCCACGACCGGATTGTCAATCGCGGTTGACACAGGCGAACTTCTGCCGCCAGCCGCGGATTTCGACGATGACGGTTCACCCGACGTCCTTTATCGCACCGGCGTCACATCGGGGGCCTGGTTGCCGATGCGGAACCAGGCGCCGTCGCTGAATCCGCTGCCGGGCGCGCCTTTGAACCTGCACGCCTTCGTCGCCGATGACATCGCCATGTTGTTCTGGAACGACGCCAATGATGCGAACCAGGCGTCCGGCCTGACCTACAACGTCCGCGTTGGGACCGCGCCGGGAAAGAATGACGTGGTGCCTTCCATGTCCACGACGAACGGCGCACGGATTGTTCCGGCGCGCGGTAACGCAGGGAACAATAATTGGATCGCGCTCAACCTGCCGCTCGAACGGCTCAACACCGAGAGGCTTTATTGGAGTGTTCAAGCCGTCGATAACGGTTTTCAAGGCGGCCCGTTTGCGCCGGAACAAACCTTTTTCATCGACCTGCCCGGCAATCTGCCACCCTCCATCTTCGGAATCAGCGATCTCACCATCCCTGAGGACACGACCGGCAACCTGACGCTTTACATAACCGATGACCGCACCGAGCTGAGCGCCTTGCGCGTGCAAGCCAATTCGTCGAATACAAACGTTGTGTCATCGGCAGGGGTGAAATTGTCCGGGTTCACAAACACCGCGCAGGGGCTGAGAGTCAACATGAGTGTGACACCGCTGCCCGATCGCGCTGGCGAGACCACCATCACCGTGATGGCTACGGATCGCGGTGGCCTGACGACGAGCCGATTCTTCGTTGTCACGGTCACGCCGGTGAACGATCCACCGTCGGTGACCGTCGCCGCCGAATCGCTGTTGGCGCTGGCGGGCGCAGCTACCCCGCCACTGGCCGTCAGCGCTGTTGACAAGGAAAGTCCGGTGGAGCAGTTGAGGCTGGCTGCGCGATCGT
Source organism: Verrucomicrobiia bacterium (assembly GCA_035277185.1). Classification (GTDB taxonomy): domain Bacteria; phylum Verrucomicrobiota; class Verrucomicrobiia; order Limisphaerales; family AV2; genus DATEKZ01. The sequence goes on along the minus strand of DATEKZ010000548.1, from coordinate 6,858 downwards.
TGTCGCCGCAGATCGTGCCGGACGCAAACATCGCCATTACGCGAACCGCACCCGGCTGGCAGGTCATCGCGACGCCGGTCTTCTCCGGAGCAGCGCAAGTGGTCATTGAACTTTCGGTGCAGGATCCACAAGGAGCAGAGACCAAACGGACCGTGACCGCTCGTTTTCAGCAATATTTGATGACTTCGTTGGCGAGCGAAATTGTGTCGGCGTGGCCCACCCCATTTATCTGGGCGGACTTCAACAGGGATCGGAAGCTCGATTTGCTCGCCGGATACGTTGCCGGACCCGGGCTGACGGCGCACGAGGTCCAGCCCGGAAGTCTCCCATTACGCGCGCGGCTGACGCCGCTTTCGACCAATGGAGTTCCCGTCGATGTTGGCGACTTCGACAACGACGGCGATGTGGACGTGTTGGCGAGCACTTTGGTCAACGAAGGCGAGTTGACCGTGTCGAAGCTTGTCGTCTATCGCAATCTCGGCAACTTCGCGTTCGAACGGGTTCCCGGCGCCGTCTTCGATTACGGCGCCGCGCGTTTCGCGGATTTCGACCGGGACGGACGGGCGGATGTCTGCGTGGCGGAAGACTCGACGCATCTCGTGGTCTATCGGAGCACCGGCATGGGATCGGAAACAGGCCGCCGGATCGACCTCACGACGGCGAACCCGCCGCCGTTCGCATCCGCCGGGAGTCTGGACATCGCGGATCTGGATGGCGACGGACCGGCCGACCTGATGATGATTGCCTTCACAGAGATCGGGCGGCGCCAAATCGTTTACCGGCGGCAGGGAGACACTTTCGAGCAAATCACCGCCGGTTGGACATCGCATCCGATTCAGGATCTTGCCGACTTCGATCAGGACCAGTTGCCCGATCTGGTGACCGATTCCTCGACGCCGTTCGAGGTGAAGAGTACTTGGAGAAACCTCGGCGGACTAAACTTCTCGTCAACCGGACCCATGTTCGTCAGTTGGAACAGCCGCGGAGTCGTCGCGGATTTCGACGGCGATGGCGTGGCGGACATTTTGGAGCACGGGTTGAGTATCAGTCGGATTCATCTCGGGCGCGCTAATTTCGCGTTCGAGCTTCTTGCCTTGCCCTTCGCTCAGGCCGACGTCTTCATTTCGGCTCCGGCTGACTTTGATGACGACGGCTCAATGGACTTCGCGGTCAGCATGTACGCGCCGGAGACATTGGGACAGCCGCAAATCGCAGTTTACCGGGGTCAATCCCAACTGAGGAACTCCATTCCGGGAAATCCGACAGATCTGGGGGCTTCCGTTCTCAGCAGCAACGCGGTGCGTCTCTCCTGGAATCACGCCCTCGACACGAATCAGTCAGGCGGCCTGACCTACAATGTCCGCGTGGGGACCGCGCCGGGACTCGGCGATGTCGTGAGTCCGATGTCACTGACGGACGGTCACCGCCTCGTTCCGCGTCGTGGCAACGCGGGGTGGAACACGAGTTTTGTGGTGACGACATTGGAGCCGGGTCGCACCTATTATTGGAGCGTTCAAGCAGTGGACAATTCGTTTGCCGGCGGGCCGTTTGCGGCAGAGGCAAGTTTCACGATGCCGCAGGCGGCCCTTGGTTTGCACACGGTCAGCGACTCAAACTTCGAACTTGAATTGCGCGCCGGACCGGACACGAACTGGAGGCTGGAGATGTCGAGCGACCTGAAGAACTGGCTCGATTATGCTGCGCCAGGTGTGGTGCTCCAGACCACGACAAACGGAGTGGATCGGGCGATCATCCCCGTCTCCACCGAGCGGCAGTTCTTTCGGGCGCGACGAGTCAATTAGCTCACTCGACGAGGACGAGACGTTCCGGGGGCATTTTCCACACAGGCTCTGAACGGCGCGCTCCCGCACGACCTCGGGCTTTGCGAAAAGGGCCAACCGTCAGCGCTTCAAAAAGCGGCATTGCCAGACGCAGCGCCGTGGCATTTGATTGCGGAATAATTTATGGACCTGACACGCACTGCCTACGGGACCTGGAGCGGCGGACGCTTCATGCATTTTGGCGAACCCCTCCCTGAAGATCGTTTCCTGAAAGTCATTCAACACGCTTATCAAAGCGGCATCCGCACGTTCATGACCGCGGACGTTTACGGCAACGGCGCCGCGGATGAGATGCTGGGCCGGGCCCTTGCCGGTTTGCCGCGCGACTCCTACTGCCTCGTCGGCGCGGTCGGACACGACTTTTATTCAGGCAAGCGCGATGGGTCGAAGGGGTATCCCCGTTTTACCAACCCGGCCCTGCGTCCGCCGAATCAGTATGCGGACTATCTGCGGATGGCGGCGGAGAAATCGCTGGCGCGTTGCTGTGTGGACAGGTTCGACCTGCTGCTGCTGCACAATCCGGATTCGATCGGTTACACGAACGACGCGGTCTGGAACGCGATGGACAGGTTGAAAGAGGCGAAGCTGGCCGACCGCATCGGGATTGCGCCCGGTCCGGCCAACGGCTTTACGCTGGATCTGATCCTTTGCCTTGAGCGTTTCGGTCCGTTGCTCGACTGGGCCATGGTTATCTTGAATCCGTTGGAGCCGTGGCCGGGAAGCCTTTGCCTGCCCGCGGCAGTAAAGCACGACGTGAAGATTATTACGCGGGTCGTCGATTATGGCGGCCTGTTCCACGACGACGTAAAGCCGGGACACCAGTTTGGCCCGCAAGACCACCGGTCGTTTCGCCCTGCCGGCTGGGTTGAGGCAGGTTGTGAGAAGATCGAGAAAATGCGCGGGCTGGCAGAGAAGCACGGCGTCACAATGCTGCAGCTCGCCTGCCTGTGGAACCTCACCCAACCCGGCGTCGAAAGCGTCATCCCCACTCTCATCCAGGAGATCGGGGATAACACCAAACCGATCGAAACCAAGGTGGACGAACTGGCATCGGTGCCTGAACTCGAGCTGCCGGCGGAGACCCGCGACATGATCGCGGAGATTGGCGACAACACGGGCTGCATGGAGTTAAAAGGGGCAAACCGGGCGCATGTGGGCGAGCCGCAGGCCGATCGTTGGGGGCTGACACCGGATCTCGAAGCGATGGGAAAACGCTGGAACGTCGATCCGGATCGCGATCTGGCCTGCACGCACGGAAAGGCGGCTTGAACCGATGCTTACGAGCGGATTGCGGGTCAGCCTTTCTCCGTGGGTTCCAGGTCTGAGCCGGGTTTTCTGGTGCTTCGGATTGGCTCTTTTTTCACTGTCAACGCGAGGCGCCGCGAACCCGGACTGGCAGAGCGCGACGGGCTACCGCTGGACTGAACAGTCCGTACCGACCCAGGGAAAGACCGGGTTCGCCTTGCTCGGCCCGGAAACCGGGATCGCCTTTACCAACCGTCTGTCCGACGCACTCGTGGCCCGGAATCGCGTTCTCGAAAATGGCTCCGGCGTCGCTCTTGGCGACTCCGATGGGGACGGCTGGTGCGATGTTTATCTCTGCCGCCTGGAGGGTGGCAACGTTCTCTATCGGAATCGCGGCGATTGGCGGTTTGAAGACGTCACGGAGACGGCGGGTGTCGCGTGCCCCGACCAGTTTTCCACGGGCGCGGCGTTCGCCGATGGCGATGGCGATGGCGATCTGGACCTGTTGGTCAATTCAATCGGCGGCGGCACCAGGTGTTTTCTTAACGACGGGAAGGGCCGGTTCACGGAGCTTGTCGGCACGCGACTTGTCCGCCGGTTCGGCAGCACGTCCATGGCGCTGGCCGACATCGACGGCGACGGCGATTTGGACCTCTACGTCACGAACTACCGGACCGACACGCAGAAAGATTCGCCGCCGGGACTGAAAGTTGAAGCCAGGATGGTGAACGGCAAAGTGGAGGTTACGCCCGCGGACCGATTTGTCGCGCTCGCCACGAGGGGCGGGGCGGTCGAAGTGGTGGAAAAGGGCGAACGCGATTTTTTGTATTTGAACGACGGCCGTGGCGGTTTTTCTCCGGTGTCGTGGACGTCGGGGTCGTTCCTGGATGAAGACGGCAAGCCGCTGGTCGAACCGCCCGCCGACTGGGGTTTGTCCGTGATGTTCCGGGACATGAACGACGACGGCACGCCGGACATTTACGTATGCAACGATTTTTTCTTCTCGCCGGACCGAATCTGGATCAACGAGAACGGCGCGCGTTTTCGCGCGATCGCCCGAACGTCGGTGAGGAACATGAGCGCATCGTCGATGGCCGCGGATTTCGCCGACATCAATCGGGACGGGCATGACGATGTTTTTGTGATCGAGATGCTCAACCGCGATCATCCGTCCCGCCAGTTGCACCGTGAGAATGTCGTCAAGAAAGAGTGGAACCTGCCGATCGGAGACGTGAATTCACGCGTCGAAGTGCCGCGAAACACACTCTATCTCAACCGTGGCGACGGAACGTACGCTGAAATCGCCCAACACAGTTGTTTGCAGGCGAGCGACTGGTCGTGGGGCGTGGCGTTTCTGGATGTTGACCTCGACGGTTACGAAGACGCGCTGGTAGCCACGGGGAACAATCATGATGTGCAGATTACGGACGCGCTGCGGGAGCTCGCAAAACTGCGGGAACCGCGAACTGTTGAAAACCGCCTGAAGGATCTACGCCAGTTCCCGAGGCTTGAAACCCCCAAAGTCGCGTTCCGCAATCAAGGCGACCTTACCTTTAAAGAGGTCGGGCAGTTGTGGGGATTCAATACCCGGAATGTTTCGCACGGGATGGCCTTCGCGGACTTGGACAACGACGGTGACCTGGACGCGATCGTCAACAACCTGAACGCCGGGGCGGAGATCTTTCGGAACGACGCAACCGCACCACGGGTCGCCGTTCGGCTGAAAGGGCTGGCGCCCAACACGCGCGGGATCGGGGCCAAGGTGTGGGTGTATGGGGGAGCGGCGCCGGTGCAGAGCCAGGAAATGATTTGCGGAGGGAGATACTTGTCCAGTGATGACGCGATGCGGGTGTTTGCGGCGGGTGGCCGGACGAACGAGATGCGGATTGAAGTGCGCTGGAGAAGCGGGCTGCGGAGCGTGGTCAAGGGAGTGAAAGCCAATCGGATTTACGAAATCGATGAATCGGCCGCGGAGTCCATCAACCGTCAACCATCAACCATCAACCCGGTGAAGCCGCTGTTTGAGGATGTGAGCGGCCGGATCAGGCATTCGCATCGGGATGAGCCGTTCGATGACTTCGTCCGGCAACCGCTGCTGGCCCGGCGGCTCAGCCATTTGGGGCCCGGAGTGGCCTGGCACGATCTCGACGGCGATGGCCGGGACGACCTGATCATCGCCGCCGGGCGAAATGGGCGGTCGGCGATCTTTCGAAATGATGGGAACGGAGGATTCTCGCCATGGACCAACCCGGTGCTGGATCAGCCGGTGACGCGGGATCAGAGCGCGGTCATCGGGATGCGCTCCGGACAGGGCCGAGGGGTGCTGCTGGCGGGCTCTTCGAACTACGAAGCGGGCGCCCCAGGCGGGCCGTCGGTGCGGCAATACGATCTGGAGAGCAAAACGATTGACGAGAGCATACCCGGACAACCCTCGAGCACCGGACCGCTGGCTTTGGCGGACATGGACGGGGACGGGGATTTGGATTTGTTTGTGGGCGGGCGCGTTGTTCCCGGACGGTATCCCGAACCGGCGTCGTCCAAGTTGTTCCGAAACGAAGGCGGCAAATACGTTTTGGATTCCGGGAACAGCCGGATTTTTGAGAAGGTCGGTCTGGTCAGTGGCGCCGTTTTCAGTGATTTGGACGGGGACGGAAAGCCTGAATTGATTCTCGCCTGCGAATGGGGTCCGGTGCGGGTCTTCAAGAACGAGGGTGGGAAACTTGTTCCGTGGGATATGCCGGTGACCATCAACAATCAGCTCTCAACCATCAACCAAATGACCGGCTGGTGGAACGGCGTGACGACCGGGGATTTCGATGGCGATGGGAAACTCGACATCGTGGCGTCGAACTGGGGCACGAATACCCGCTATCGGTGTGTGCGGGATGAACCGCTGCGCATTTACTACGGTGACGTGGATGGCAATGGCGAGCTGGATGTCATCGAAGCCTGCTTTGACAAAGACGTGGGAAAAATCGTGCCGTGGGACGCGCTGGACGAAATGTCGAAGGCGCTTCCGTTTGTTCGAGATCGGTTCACCACGTGCCGTGCTTATGGCCTCGCCGGGGTGAACGAGATTCTGGGAGAGCGTTTCACGCAGGCGCGCGAACTGTCGGTCAACACATTGGAGCCGGCCGTTTTCCTCAACCGCGGCGATCGCTTTGAATTCCGACCGCTCCCCGTCGAGGCCCAACTGGCGCCGTCTTTTGGCGTGAGTGTGGGCGACCTGGACGGCGATGGAAACGAAGATGTCTTTCTGAGTCAGAACTTTTTTGGAGTCGAGCTGCAAACCTCGCGGTACGACGCCGGCCGAGGCCTCTGGTTGCGGGGCGATGGGCGCGGCGGTTTCATGGCGGTGCCCGGCCAGGAAAGCGGCATCAAGGTTTACGGCGAAGGCCGCGGTTGCGCGCTGGCGGATTTCGACGCCGACGGCCGTCTGGACCTGGTCGTTACCCAGAATGGCAATGAAACGAAACTCTACCGGAATGTCGGTGCGAGGCCGGGACTCCGTGTGCGCCTGGCAGGTCCACGCGACAATCCCACCGCGGCGGGCGCGACGATTCGACTGACGTTCGGCTCGCGTTTGGGCGCCGCGCGCGAAATCCATGCCGGCAGCGGATACTGGTCGCAAGACAGCGCCGTCCAGGTCCTGGCAACAGCGGAAAGGCCCGCGGGAATCCAGGTGCGTTGGCCGGGCGGCCGGACCGACACGTTTTCGATTCCACCGAACACCGACGACATCACCGTCGATTCCACCGGAATTGTCGGCGCC
>DATEKZ010000547.1:0-3452 GCA_035277185.1 Verrucomicrobiia bacterium | reverse complement strand
CCCAGCCGCTGCGGCCTGGAAGGCCGCGGTCCGTTTTGGTTGCGGCGCCAGCCGCGCTGCGGTGTATCGCGGGTTCCAAACCCGCCGCCGCATCGTCAATTTCGACGTTCTGCCGATTTGGAAATCGGCGATACGGCAGGTTTGGAAACCTGCGCTAAGAGGTCTCGCTTGGTTCACGGCAGAACGGGTGTGAAATAGGCGGCTAGGTCGCCGGCACATTTTGTTGGGAGGACGATTTCAAGGGTTGGATCGATGGAATGGCCACGCAGATGACCATGAAGGCAACGACGTGAAACGATCCCGCAAGCGCGAACACGACGCCCCAGCCGTGACCGTGATCGAGCAGGTAACCGACGGCCTGCCCGAACACCACGCCGCCCATCGCGCCGCCAAAGCCCACCAGCCCGGCGACCGAGCCCACCGCGTTCTTCGGGAAAATGTCCGTGGGCAGAATCATTACCAGCGTGGACCACGATTGCTGGCCGAAATAGGCGACGCTGAACAGGGCGATCGCCCAGGCCACCGGCACGTTCGGGACGAAAAGAATCAGCGGCATCACGATCGCGCTCGCGGCCAGGGCGATCTTGCGGGCCCGGTTGAGCGGAAGTTGACGATGCAACAGCCAACTTGAAAACCATCCGCCGACAAGACAGCCGATGCCTGCGGCTGCAGGTGGAATCCAGGCGAAGGTACCGACGGCTTTGATGTCGAAGCCGCGCGCGTCGTAGAGATATTTCGGCAGCCAGAACAGATAGAAATACCACGCCGCATCGCTCAGGAATTTCGCAACGACCACACCCCACGTCTGGCGGAACCGCAATAGCTGGAGCCAGCTCAGTTTCGTCTCGGCGGCATCGGCCGGTTGCATGACGGATTGGAGTTCCTTGCGCTCGGCGTCACCCAGCTTCGGGTGCTGTTCGGGCGGGAAATAGTCGCGTCGCCACCACAATGTCCAGATCAACCCCGTTGCTCCGGTGATGAAGAAGATCCATCGCCAACTCGCGAAGGACAACACGAGCGCAATCAGCGGCGGCGCCACGATCATTCCAATCGCCGTCCCCGCGTTCATGATGCCCATGGCCGTCGAACGTTCCTTGACTGGGAACCATTCAGCCACGGCGCGTGTCGCCGCCGGGAAACCGCCGCCTTCGCCCGCGCCGAGCAACAGCCGGCAAGCCGCGAGCATGGCAAAATTCGCCGCGAGACCATGCCCCGCGCAGGCCAGCGACCAGAAGACCATGATCAGGGTGAAGCCGCGGCGCGTGCCCAGCACGTCCATCAGCTTGCCGCCTCCGGCGTACATCAGGGCGTAAGTGATGAGGAACGCCGTTTGAAGCAATGAGAACTGCTGATTGGTGACCGGGATGTCCTGTTCGATGGCCTTGATCGCCACCGGGAGCGTCTGGCGATCCAGATAGCTGATCGCGATGGCGACACTGACCAGCATTGCCATGCGCCAGCGAACTTTCATCTGGCAAGGGTTCTGGTTCGTTGGCCAGGATTTCGGACCGTGAGCCGCCCCGGCTCGCAGCGCGTGGAGACGACAGGGCGTAGATGAAGGTTCGAGAGCCTCGGCCGAGTCGTGGCCGCTGCGCCCGGGGACCGGGCGCGGTCCGTGTAGCTGCGGCGCTGCCGGGTCAGGTTCCCTGTCATCAATCTGGCAGCCGAGGCCGGCACGTTGCTCAAATCAAAAGAGCACATTTTCAACGAATCGCGTCAAGTGTTCCGGCATTTTGCGATGCTTGCGCACGACGACTACGAGATCGCGCGCGAATCGTTCCGGCAGTCGCAGACGAACCAACGTGCGCTTGCGTCCGTACAGGGCGAGCGCGCGAATCGGCACAAAACTGATGCCCATCCCAAGAGCGACCAGATTAATGATGAGATCGAAACTGTCGAGTTGCATCACCGGCTCCCCCTTTGGATCATCCCAAAGGGATGAAATCACTCAGCCCAGGGTTGCGAGGAACGAGCTACCTTTGTCGCATTTATGAAAATGCATGATCAACCCTGAAAAGGGTTGTATCAAGGTCCCAGATATCGATGCAATTCATCGCGTAGCGTGCGATCGCGTAGAAACGGCCGCCGCTCCTTGGTGGAGAAAACCGTGTGAACGAGAATCTTGGCAAGAGACTGTGGAATTGGCGCGGAATGTTTTTAGAGTGCGGTTATTGATCCAACCCTTTCAGGGTAGATACCCCTCTGGCCACGAGTATCCCAGGGTAGCTCGTTCCTCGCAACTCTGGGCTGAATGATGCAATCCTTTCAGGATTGCCTAGAACCCATTCACAAGTTCACAACCAATCGCTCGCCACGGAACTCTACATGCCGCGGTTTCGAATCGCTGCCTGCCGCTTCAACCGCGAAGACCCGCGCGCCGCCCGGCCATTTCTTCATCCTTTTGTCCGGCTCCAGCGTGAGGCGGCGCCTGGAATCGTCCCAGCGAAAGCGAATCCAAACAGTCTTCGCATCCGAACCGTCGCGGTAGCCGAGGCTTTGGCCATCATCGTCGTAAAGCGTAAATGTGCCGTTCGCGCCGGGATGGACGCGTAACGTTGTCGGTTCGTTCGCGGGTTGGCCGGTAAACTGACGCACGGGATCGAGCGGGATGATAGAACCCGCGCGGACATAAAGCGGCAGCGTCGCAAGGTCAACCGGACGCTCAATCCACTGTTTGCCTTCGTTCTTTTTCCCCGTCCACCAGTCATACCAGGGGCCAGAAGGTAGATAAACGCGTCGCGACCTGGTGCCCTTCTCCACGACGGGCGCAACGAGCAGGTCGCGACCCCACAGGTATTCGCCGCCCAGCTTCACCGCTTCCGCGTCGTCCGGATAGTGCAGCCACAACGCGCGCATCATCGGCAGTCCGGTGTCGCACGCTTCACGCGCCAATGTGTAGTTGTAGGGCAGCAGGCGATAGCGGAGTTCCAGATACTTGCGGCAAATTGGTTCCACCTCGGCGTTGTGCAGTTCGGACGGGTCCGGGTGTTGCCGCTCAGGATGTTCTTTTGGGCCGAACTCACCCGTGTTCCAACCCCACGGCAATCGCAGCTTCCACGTCCGTCCATGCGAGCGGAACGAAGGACAAAACGCGGAGAATTGAAACCAGCGCGCATAAAGTTCGCCGGTGAGTTCGCGCGTCGGATAAAACCCACCGGTGTCGCTGCCCCAAAACGGCGTCAGGCTGAGTCCGTGGTTCAGCCCGATCGACACGTGCGCCGCGAGTGTCTCCCATTTGCCGTCGATGTCACCCGACCAGATCCAGCCGCCGTACCGCTGCGAACCCGCGTAACCCGTCCGGTGCAAACTCCACGGGCGGACGTTCGGCCGGTCTTGAAGCGGCCCTTCGTAGTAACAGCGATGCCGTGTCAACCGCGCCTCCAGCGGCAGTTCGTCGCCGTCGTCGGGCCACCAACCGTCCGCGCCGATCGCAAAGAGATCGCGATGGCGCG
>DATEKZ010000546.1:0-5980 GCA_035277185.1 Verrucomicrobiia bacterium | reverse complement strand
GGCCGCGATTTCCGCGGCTACCTGAACGACCGCGCTCGGCGCGACACGCAGGCGATGATCGGCGTTTGCGCCCGTCAACGTCATCAGGCTCTCCACCGCATACAACCGATTGAGCGAATCCCCCGGCTTTTGAATCCTGCGGCCTTTGCTGAATCCGCGAATCAAACGGCAGGCGTCGCCTTCAGAACCAATAAAGTCACTGTCCAGCGACAGGATGATTCTGGCCTTGTCGAGCTGATAGTGGGGCGTGAGCGGTTTTCCAAACGCGGCCGTGGCGGCCTGGCGATGAACATCGAAATCGACAGGTTCATAGGCAAACCAACGCGCCTTGGGAAATTTTTTCGCGATCAGGCCCTGCAACCGGTGCCTTGACGAGGAACTGCTCCGGTCGAGGAGAAAACAAAGACCTTGTCCGCCGTTGGCTGTCGCTTCCTTCGAAAGCTGATTCAGAAACTCGAGCGCGACTTCGCGACTGGCCGTGTCGCCTCGTTTCGTGAACCGCATGGCGCGATCGACGTCGTAAAGGTCCAGGACCGACGCCTGCGCGAACCGGTCGGTGCCGCCATTGCTGTCCGGATGCAACGAGTTGCCTTCTACTTTGGTGGGGCGACCGTCGTTCGACCGGGCGACCAGCGGAATGGCGCTGCCGCGCATCGGCATGGCCGTCGCGAAGTATTGCGGCACGCCATGGATGTAACCTTCCGGCGCCTTCCCGAAGGGAAGAATCTTCTCTTCGGGGCGGCGGCAACCGGTCAGCCCCAGGCCCGCCAGCAGAAACGAAGCGGACATGATCTTCACGAAATGCCGGCGCGAAACCGGATCGGAAAACTCGCTGGCGCCGGCCGGAAACTCCCGTTCCACCCACTGGCGAAATTCCGGCGTGTCAGCCAGTTGATCGAGGCTGCGCCAGTATTTCGGGCCGGTGTCCGGCTCGGGGCAGGGTGGAGGAATGGTTTTCATCGATGACAGGCCGAGCAGCTCTGCAGGGATTCAACGCGCCAGTCGTGAACGAACTTCTTGCCGTTCAGCTCTTGAAGCTCGGCAGCCTTCTTCGGATCTTCGTTCCACTTCCAGTTCAGGTCCGTGATCTTGTCCGGTGGACGCAGGCGGGAGGCAGGGTCGCGATGGCAATCCAGGCAAAACGCCATGCTCAGAGGCTTCGCGTGATAGACCTCGTCCATCTTGTTGATCTGGCCGTGGCACTCGACACAGCTCACACCGCGGTTGACGTGGACGGAGTGATTGAAATAGACGTAATCGGGGACCTTGTGGACCTGCACCCACGGAATCGGCTTGCCGGTCGCCGCGCTTTCCCGGACCAGTTCCAGCTTCGGACTGTCCTTCAACACCTGGTTGTGACAGTTCATGCAGGTGGAAGCGGAAGGGATGTTCGAATACCACGACTTCTCAACCGCACTGTGGCAATACCGACAGTCAAGGCCGAGTTGATCGGCGTGGATGGCATGGGAAAACGCCACCGGTTGAATCGGTTGATATCCCACCCGCGTGTATTTGGGCGTGAAATAATACCAGACACCCGCGGTCACCGCCGAACCCACCAGCAACGCGCCCACGGCAATCTGCAGCGGAAGCCGGTTGGTCCACTTTGGAAAAATGTCCGACATTCAGGTTATCCGCTTAAAGCAAGGCAGCGTTTGGTTTCTGCTTGTTGTAACGAGAGCGCGGGAGATTCTTCCGAACAACCCGCAACCGTCAACGATTTATTCACCGGACACTTTCGGCAGCACGACGGGCAAACCAGAGGAAATCATCAACGCAAAGAATGTTTAGTCCCGACAAAAAACGGGTGCAAGAAAGTTTGTGAAATTTTTCACGATTTCGGATGGCTTAATGAAACGGATTAGCCGTATCGATCCAGTTCAACCCGCGAAACACGCGAAATACGCCCAAAGACAAGGTTAAATCGTGATTCGACAGGACAAACTGCGGTCACCAAGAAGAGAGCGGCAACGAGACAAGGAAAACGGATTAGCCTGGCCTGGCGGATCGGGGGATTGGAGCGTTCCGATGTGACAACGATCCACCAGGTGCGTAGGGTTTGGGCATGATCAAACGAGCCCCGGCGCAATGGTTCTGGCTGGCGCCATTGACAATGCTGGTTGGCTCCGGCGTGAATGCGGCCATGCCGGAAGCCACTGAGCCCTCCCCCACCCCGCCGGCCGGCAGCCTGTCGTTGCCGTTTGAGTTTGTGAGCGGGCGTGTCCTGGCTCCCATCCGCGTCAACGGCTCCGATCCGATGTCGCTCATGCTCGACACCGGCTATTCGATCGACATGCTCAGGGGTGAGGTCGCCGACAAACTGGGCTTGAAGCGGGCCGGCCAGATTACCGTTGTCGGCATCGCCGGGGAGGAGAAGGCGGATTTGTTCGAAGGCGCCACCTATGATCTCCCGGGCGCGACGTACTCTCCGAGACGCGTCGCGGCCCTTCCGCCAGGCGATCAACGTCGATGGCGCAAACGGGACGGCATCCTCGGCGCCGGCTTTTTTCGACGTTTCGTCGTCGAGATCGATCCCCTGAAGAAGAAGGTTTTTCTTCACGAGCCGGACACGTTTCGTTACTCGGGTGGCGGCGAGGTCATTGCGTTCAAGTTCAACGGCAGCACGCCGGTCGTGGACGGCGCCATCATCGTTCCCGATCGCGATCCCATCCTCGGCCGTTTCGAGATCGACACCGGTTGCGACGGCGGGCTTTGCCTGGGAAGTGATTTCGTCCAGGCGAACAATCTTTTGGAAGCAACGGGTGGGACGCGGAGCGGCCAAAGGTCGGGCGTGGGCGGCGATACCAGCACAAAGATCGGTCGCGTGCCCCAATTCCGTGTGGGCGGCCTCGTCGTCCAAAAGCCGCTTGCCAATTTCTTTCTGGAAGGCTCGCCCGTGGACGCCGGTCATGCGGGGCACATCGGCATGGATGTGTTTCGTCGTTTCAAGGTCATCCTCGACTATTCGCGGCAAAGGCTGATCCTCGAACCCATCGATTAGGCGGAGCGCGAGTCTGTGACTCGCAGCAGCTTCGCCAGCCAGCAGGCGCGGGAAATGATATGAGCGGCTTGAGATTCGGGCGTTGCTGCGGCTCGCAGAGCGGCCCTCCTCGCCCGGCCTATTGCATGGGTAACTCCAACGCGAGGCGATCGCTGCCGCGGAGAACCGTCACGGCGATCTTCACACCTGGCATTCGAGTCTGAACCAATCGCGCGAGAAGCTCATTCTCCGTCATACGCGATGAGTCCCCGGCCACGGCTACCAGAATATCGTCCTCTTTGAACCCGGCCCGTTTGGCCGCGGCGTGCTCGCCGTACTGACCGACGTGTTTCACGCGCAGAGCCAGGCTCGTGTCGGAGAGTTTTGCGCTCGTTCGTTCCTCGGCGGTCAACTCGTCCAGAACCAACCCTCCGGCAGCCATGCGCCGCAAGTCCCACGTGGTCGCCCGCCATCCGATGTCGCTCTGCCGGCGCCACCCGGCGCCGAGATTGAGCGTGAGATCGAGTTTCAGCCCGCCGCGAAGCGCCTGTGCTTTCACCGCCGCCGGCTGCCCGGCATTGTGCAGCACCCATTGAACATCGGCGATGGAGAGAATCGTCTGACCCTGCATCGTCTGAATCACATCACCCGCTTTGAATCCCGCCAGGCCGGCAGCCGAGCCGGATACGACTTCTGCGACAGTCGCCTTCTCCCGAGGATCGAATTTCAGCCCCACCGTATTCGGCATCGGCCAGGGGTAAAGGACCTCGTCCGGAATCGGCTTGCGATCATCTCGAAAGAAGCGCCTTTCGGCCTCGTGGAGCTGATGGCAGTGCATGCAGCTTTGAACGACCTTGCCTTCGTAATCCAGCGTCGGCTTGTACTTCCCGGCGAGCGAGGGAAATTCCTCCGGAACCTTGAACCGTGGCGGCTTGCCTTGTTTGCCCGCCAGCAGCGCTTTGTTGGATGGGTACTCCCGGTGCAGGTCCAGCGCGGATTCCAACGCGGCACGGAAGCCTTCCATCGACATGTCTTTCGTCGCGTCCTTGCGGTCCGAACGCGAGCCATAGCGCCCGTAGATCGTCCGGTCTGCGTTGAGAAAAAAAGCGGCAAAGGTCAGATCGTAGTCAAACCGGAAAAGGGTCAGGTCCATCGCGTTCGCCTGCACGAGGCGGACGCACACAAACCGGTCCATCAGGTCGGCCACTTTCGGATCGCGACGAACCAACTGTTCGTCAAACGCGCGGCAGTCCACTCACGGGATGCACCGGAAGACGACGAGCATCGGCTTGCGAGTGCGCGCTGCTTCCGCGAATCCTTTCGGCAGGTCGTTGTAAATCCATTGCCCCGCCGCTTCGACTTCCTGGCGGTCCTTGAGGACGCGCTCGCGTCGATCCTCGGCAGCACTCGCGGAAACAACCGCCACAACCAGCGATGCAGCCAGACAACTTGTCAATTGGGCCATGGAACGCGATGATGCCCGGTCGGGCGACCGCTTCAAGTGTCTTTTCAGAGTTTCCGACAGAGCTGCAACCCGTCGGCGATCGGCAGCAAGACGCACTCGATGCGCTTATCCCGAGCCAGCTTGCGGTTGAGTTGGTCGATGGCGCGGCCCGTTCCCTGAGTCAGCCGGCGGCCACCCAATCGCACGCCCCAAAGCATGTTGTCGAAAAGTATCAGGCCGTCGCGCCGCATCCGCGGCAGGATCAGTTCGTAGTAATCCTCGTATTCCTCCTTGGCGGCGTCGATGAATGCAAAGTCGAATCTCGCCGGGCGAGGGAGCGTCCTCAGTGTCCGGATCGCGTCTCCCAACCGCAGATTAATTCTATTCGCGACCCCGGCCTGCGCCCAATACCGGCGGGCAATCCCCGTCCACTCCACGCTGGCATCGAGGCAAAGCAGACGCCCGCGAGGGGAGAGGCCGCGGGCGATACAAATCGAGCTGTAACCGGTGAAGGTGCCCACTTCGATGGCCGATTTCGCCCCGACGGCCGCGACGAGCAACGTCATGAAGCTTCCCTGCTCGCGGCTGATTTGCATCCGGCTGACGTCGCCCAGCGCTTCCGTTTCATGGCGCAGTGCTTCAAGCAACGGATCATCGGCCTTGCTGCGGCAGGCGCAAACGTAGCGATAGAGCCGGTCGTTCAGGGGAATGTACTTGAGTTTCATGGCGGTCGAATCATAGGCGGCATGCCGATCGGTCTATTTACCGGCATGGTTTGTTTTGTTCGTCACTTTGTCGAGCATCCCGCGCGCCTTGCGCAGCCACCGTCGCGCCCATTTGAATTCGACCGCCAGAATGCCGAGCCCGCCCGCCAGCACCAGCAGCCCCGGTCCGGGAAGAATGAGCAATGCCACGCCGATCAACAGCACCGTCATGCCGACCACGAAGATGATGACCCGCTTGACCTGGCGGAGGCCCAGCGTGGACCATTTCTTTCGAATCCCGTCGAGCATACTGCGGCTGGTGTAGTGCTTTACCGCAGCAGAGTCAAATCGTTGAGGGGGTTCAGGCCTGTTGGCAGGGTGCGTCAATGACGGTCGCCGGCAACCACTAACAGACGAGGCGCAGTCTTGATCCGATTCAACCTAAAAGGCAGTTGAAACCACCCGATGGACACAGATTTCCCAAAAGAAATTCGACGCGAATTTCGGCAAATTCACACGAATTCAAATCCGTCTGTTCCCCCATTCGCGCCAATTAGCGAAATTCGCGTCACGTCTTATCCGTGTCCATCCGTGTCCATCCGTGGTTTTCGTTTCTCTCCGTCTTCCAAAATTCACATTCTTCCGATTTGAAAAATCGTTCCAAAAGGTGTCTAACAACGGAACTCATGAAGACAATTCATCTCGCCGCCGGTTGCGCCTGCCTTCCCTTGCTTCTTTCTCCGGTCAGAGCCGCGCCCGAAGCCTTCGAGATCGGGCCGCACAACAAAGACCAACTTCCGGGCGGCAAGGAAGCCGACGGCATCATCGGTGACTTCGCGCTGCGGAACAATC
>DATEKZ010000545.1:0-2065 GCA_035277185.1 Verrucomicrobiia bacterium | reverse complement strand
CCCATTGACGACGGAAAGGAAAACCTTTAGGCCAGCCGCGACATCCGGGACAAACTCGGACGCATCGGTCCGGTTCCAGCGGAGAAATCAAATGACGGCTTACGAAAAACTGAAGGTCCAACTGCGGCGGACGCCCCGGCGATGGCTGGTGACGGGCGCCGCCGGGTTCATCGGTTCCAATATTGTCGAGACGCTGCTCAAGCTGAACCAGCGCGTGGTCGGCCTGGACAATTTCGCCACCGGCCACAAGGCCAACCTTAAAGAGGTCAAACAACGGGTCGCACCCGCGCAGTGGAGGAATTTCGGGCTTTTCGACGGCGACATCGCCGCCCTCAAGACCTGCCAGCGCGCCTGCAGGGGCCTGGATTACGTCCTGCATCAGGCTGCCCTGGGGTCGGTGCCGCGCTCTATCGAAGACCCGATCGACAGCAACGAAAGCAACGTCACCGGCTTCCTGAACATGCTGGTTGCCGCGCGCGACAACCGCGTGAAACGGTTCGTGTACGCGTCGAGCAGCGCCATCTATGGCGATCATCCGCGACTGCCCAAAGTCGAGGGCGTCATTGGCGGGCCGCTCTCGCCTTATGCGGTGACGAAATACGTGAACGAACTCTACGCGGATGTCTTTGCCCGATGCTACGGGATGGAAACCATCGGTCTGCGTTACTTCAATGTCTTTGGGCCGCGCCAGGACCCGGACGGCCCGTACGCCGCGGTCATTCCGAAATGGATCGCCGCGATGATCCAGAACGAGCCGGTACACATCAATGGCGATGGCCGGACCAGCCGGGACTTTTGTTACGTGGATAACGCGGTTCAAATGAACCTGCTTGCCGCCGCCACGCCGAATCCGAAGGCGGTGAATCAGGTGTACAACGTGGCGTTGAACGAGCGCACTTCGTTGAATGAACTGTTCGCCCTGCTTCGCGAGTGCCTGCTGCCGCACTATCCTCACCTCCGACAGTACAAGCCGGTTTATCGGGAGTTTCGGGCCGGTGACGTACGGCATTCCCAGGCAGACATCGGCAAGGCCAGGCGTCTCCTCGGCTACAGGCCCACGCATCGGATCGACCAGGGACTCAGCGACGCGCTGGCGTGGTATCGGGGCAACGCGGTGAAGCAATAGGAGAGAGTGATGGTTGATGGTTTTTGGGAGCGAAAGAGTTCATGGATTCCAATGCTAGCGACTGGGAAGCGCGGTATCAGGCCCGTGACACGCCGTGGGAGAAGGGCGAGGCGTCGCCCGGACTCGTGGATTTTCTCGCTGCGCATCCGGACTTGAAACGCGGAACGGTTTGCGTGCCCGGTTGCGGCACGGGCCACGATGTCCGCGCGTGGGCGAAGGCCGGCTTCGATGTCGTCGGTTACGATGTCGCGCCATCGGCGGTGCGGCTGGCGAAGGAATGGACTGCGGCCGCCGGACTCAAGGCACGCATCGAGCCGGGGGATTTTCTCAAGGAACGCCCGACGCGCGAGTTCGACTGGTTGTTCGAGCATACGCTGTTCTGCGCCATCGATCCAGGTGAGCGGGACGATTACGTGAAGGCCGTCCTGCGCTGGCTGAAACCCGATGGCACTTATCTGGCGGTGAATTATCTGATTCCCGACACCGCCGGTCCGCCTTTCGGGACGACGCGCGGCGAGCTGATGGAACGGTTTTCGCCGCACTTCGATCTGGTGCAGGAATGGGTGCCGCGTTCGTACCCAAACCGGACCGGTCTGGAACTGATGCTTTGGTGGCGGCGGAGGGTCGCGGACCCCTGAAGCGGATCGTTCAAACCTTTTGCATGGAGCTCAGGATGGCGCATCAAAAATCTTGCAGGCGCGCGGATATTTGGCCGCTTCCTTCCCCCTCACCCCGGCCCTCTCCCTCGGGGAGAGGGAGCGATGATGTCCGGTCTTCTGCCTGCGAGCGTCTTGGGTTCTCGAACGCAGCTTCGGCTGTTCCCTCTCCCCAAGGGAGAGATGTTCTCTGTGTTGGAAAGGAGTTTTTCATGTGAGTTATTCACAGGGTTGGGGCAGAGGTGGGAAGGAAGTTGGCTACCCAGGAGCCGTGCTCTCGGAC
>DATEKZ010000544.1:0-2679 GCA_035277185.1 Verrucomicrobiia bacterium | reverse complement strand
AGGCTTCGTTTCCAGGACTCTGTTCTCTCTGTTGGCTCCTGTTCGACCGCGTTCCGGCTCGGTGTGGCCGTCGGGCTCATCCTGGCCTGCCCGGTCCAGGGGGCGGAAGAGCCGCTCGTGCTGCCGGTCTGGCCGGGAGCGGTTCCGGGAGATTACGGCACGATCGGTCCGGAGCGCGTTCGCGCGCCGGCCGAAGCCCCGACGAAAAATGCGAAGTGGATCACCGGCGTCACGAAGCCGACAATCACCGTCTTCCGACCGGCCGAGGACAAGAACACTCGCGCCGCGATTATCATCTGCCCGGGCGGAGGTTACTGGAATCTGGCCTGGGACCTGGAGGGCGAAGAGGTGGCCGCGGGGTTGAACGCGGTGGGTGTGACGGGCGTCGTGCTCAAATACCGCGTGCCGCGTCGTCCCGATCAGCCCGAGCGACTGCCCGCTCCCGGCCCATTGCTGGATGCGCAGCGGGCGGTCAGCCTGGTGCGGAGCCGGGCCGCGGAGTGGGGGATCGACCCGAACCGGATCGGCATCGCCGGCTTCTCGGCGGGCGGACACCTTGCCGTGGCAACGGCGACGCACTTCGACCAGCGGGCTTACGAGCCGATCGACGACATCGACAAGGCGAGTTGCCGGCCGGACTTCGCGGTGGCGATTTATCCGGGCTATCTGGTTGAACAAGAGCGAGCAGGTGTAGAAGTAAAAAAAGACGTCCTCGCGCCCTACATTCGGATTCCGAAGGAGACGCCCCCGATCTTCCTGGCGCATGCGAGCGACGATAATGTGGCCGGCGCCGAAAACAGCGTGGTCATGTACCTCGCCTTGAAACGGGCGAACGTAGCGACGGAGTTGCATGTTTATGCGCAGGGCGGCCACGGATTCGGCGTCCGAAAGAGCAGCCTGCCCTGTTCGACCTGGACGGATCGCCTGATGGCCTGGCTGCAGAGTCAGGGCATGCTCGGTACGAACGCCAAAGCCAATTGATTTGAACAGGAGCCAACAGAGGGAACAGAGGCTTGGAAACAGGTTAACCACGGATGGACACAGCGCGCGAAGCCGCAACCCACCGGACCGCGCCAGGTCCCCGGGCGCAGCGGCTACGACTCGACGCAAGACGCACGAAACCTTCATTCGCGCCTCGCCGTCTCCACACGCTGCGAGCCGGGACGGCTCGCGCTCCGAAATCTATGTCGAAAATCGGCGGACTTTCATCATTGTAGTACAAATCAAAACGGCGGAAATACACTCACGAGTCAGGTGACACGCGTCCAGTGCCCGGATTCTTCCTTATCTGTGTCCATCTGTGTTCGTCCGTGGTGGACCTCTGTTTTTAAGATTCAACCTTACGCAATCTTGGGCACCACGAAGGGTTGGCGGTATTCCCGCTGCGAAAGCGCGTTAGCCTGGTCGGCGAAATCATTGACGAATCGTTCCTGCTTCGGATCGAAGGTAACCCAGGGGCCAAGCACGGCAGGCGTAGCGTCCAGGTTAACTTCGTTTTCGCGCAGATACTCGCGGCAGCGCTCGAAGGCATCCGAGAGTTCCCGGTTTGCCTGGATCGTTTCCCGGATGACCTCGGGCCGTGCCGGTTTGCCGAGCCGATGCGAGACGTTGGCCATGTGGCAGCAGGCTGTAGAGTGATGTCCCTGCAACGCCTCCGCCGCCAGGGCGCCGGCCTTCCGGCTGCGAACGGCGGCCACGAAGTTGGACATGTGTGAGGTTTCCAATCCCTTCGAGCTGCCGTCATCCGGAAAGTCTTTGATCTTCTTGCCTTCCTTGTCGAAGAGTGCGCCGCCGGAAGCATCGCCGGCGAAGTAACCGCCTTCGCAGTCAATCACGAGGCCACGATTTTGGTTTCGGAACCTGCCCATTGCGTCCGGGCTCCTGGAGGCGCGCACGTTGCGGATCTCGCAGATGAGCGGAGCGGGTTGATAATCGAACAGCGCGATGTGCGTGTTGGCTGTTTCGCCGCAGTCGTTGAACGCAAACCGTCCCCCAATGCTGATCGCGCGCGGAGGCGGCTGATTCTGTCCCAAAGCCCATCGGGAAATGTCAATGACATGAATCCCATTATTTCCCATCTCACCATTGCCGGTCGCCCAGAACCAGTGCCATTCGTAGTGCAGTTGCTTGCGCATCAGCGGTGTCTTCGGCGCGGGACCGCACCAGAGATCGTAATCCACGGTGTCGTGCAAAGGTGTGGGAGTGTTGACTGTGCCAATGCCGTCCCGCGGTCGGTAAACCAGAGTATGCGCATAGCGAATGGAACCGATTTGGCCGCTGCGCAGGGAGTCGAACACCTGGCGCAGGAGCGTGCTCGAACGATTCTGAGTGCCCACCTGGACCATGCGTCCATGCTTCCTTGCCGCCGCCACCATTTGTTGTCCTTCCCACAGGTTGTAGGAAAACGGCTTCTCGACGTACACGTCCTTGCCGGCTTGACACGCCCAAACCGTCGCCAGCGCATGCCAGTGATTGGGCAAGGCGATGACTACGGCGTCGATGGTCTTGTCGTCGAGAACTCTGCGGAGGTCGCGGTAAGTGGCGACCGCCTCGCCCCGGTCCTTGAACGGCTGCGCCTCACGATCGAGGTGCGTTTGGTCCACGTCGCACAGCGCGACGATCCTTGCACCGGGAACCTCTCGCACCCGGGGAATGAGCTGATGCCCTCGCCCGCCGACA
>DATEKZ010000543.1:0-8306 GCA_035277185.1 Verrucomicrobiia bacterium | reverse complement strand
AGATATAACCTCTCCTTCTCGCTCTGGTACCGTCGGCTGCTGCTTACCGCCAGGCCAAGCGCCCCTTCAATGCTCAGCACGCGCTGATTGGTCTGGAGACGGTCGTCAATCAACTCGGAGGGAGAAATCTCCTGCGGTTTGCGAACAGAGTAGGCGGTATCGATCATGAATTCGTTTGTCCGGCCGAAGACCTGCTCCTCGACCTGATGAACGATCCGGTAAACCTCTTTGTCGGCCGCCCGGCGGTGTTGCGTCGCACTGCAACCGGACCAAAGAAGAGCCGTCAACGCGGCCCCGAAAAGGCTCCGGGCCAGCGTTTTGCCTTTGGACTCGGGTGAAACAGAAGTGTTCGTTTCCAGCACGCTTACGATCACAGGTGACGCTCAGGCCGCGCTGGCGGTTACCAGGAATCTCAGCCGGATGAATTAATCCTGATGAGATCGAATTCGCTGCGACCTCTCGCCGTCGAACGGCCCGATGAACGTGGAAGCAAGAACTTCAGCCGGTGGCGAGAAGCCTCCGAAAGCGAGTTTGTCAGACGCAAAAGGCCGGAGCGTTTCGTTCACGTTTGGCGGGAGGTCCGCCACGCATCGCGGCGGCGTGCGCCGGCTGTTCACTTTGGCGACTAATTCGCCCCAAGCGGCGGCGGAACAACCGTCCGCTTCGGTGAACCGGCGCCTTCTCCGAACCCGCCTCTAGTCCGTTTTCTACCAGATTTAGAGGCCAATCAAGTCGTTCCCCCATATCTGGTGGATTGATTTTCTTCGGCGTTTGGCTGAGACTTGACGTCCTGTCAGCGAAAGAGAAAACGAAGGGGTGACCATGCGCAGACTTCCTTCCAGGATCATCGGCCTGCGCATCTTTGTCGCGTCGTTGCTCGCACTGGCAACGACGGGCGGCTTGCTGCCGGCAACACCGCTTCAGATCCAGGTCAGTGAAGCCGACGAGAGCGTCGATCTGTTGCCCCTGACCACGAACCGGCTTTTCGCTCTGGGGATGATCGAAAGCGGGAACGATGACCGCGGCGTTGGTCCGGCTGGCGAAGTCAGTCGATACCAGATCCACCCCGCGGTCTGGAGAGCCTACTCTCCCTCCAGGGATTACCATGATCCGGAAGTTTCGTTGTCCGTAGCCCGGCAACACTGGAACTATCTGACGAATTATTTTCGGCGTAAGGCTGGACGCGAGCCGACGGATTTTGACATGTACGTCCTGTGGAACACGCGCTTCGGTTACTACGCCGGCAGAGGTTTCGATCCGGGGCGGCTGCATTCCGTCGTGCGCGATCGTGCCCGCCGTTTCGTGAATCTGGTCAATCGCTGATCCGACGGCCTCTCTTTGCCGGGCCTTTGTGAACCCGAAAGTCCCGTGTCCCGGTTGGCCGGATCATCGTATCTCACCCGTCGTTTCGGGAATGCACCTCGTTCATGCGACCGCACGTGGATCGGCCGTTTCAATTTGCACCCTCGTTCCGCCCTGAAGACGCCGTTCAGGACGTCTCTCCGCAACCTTCGTTCTGGCACCACTTTTGCTGAAAAAGCGGCGGTGTCCGGACGAATTCCGGGGGGCGGTCCGTTCCGACCAGACCCCCTTGGTGGCGTCGCCGAAATGAAACGAAAGCTCCCGGAATTACGTCGGGGCCGTACTCAAACGTTTCGGAGTTGGTCTGATGCGAGCGGCAGGAAGCGGCCAACGCGGCTGCTTCTGGCGGCTGACGTGCTTGACAATAGCGTGACAGTTACACGACGATTCGGTCACAAACTCGCCGGCAATGCAGAATCGGGAATTGTTCCTCTATGGCGGACGACAGAATGCAGCAACAGAGGTTCGAGCTGAAGTACATCATCAAAGAAGATGTCGCTCGGTCCGTCCGTGATTTTGTCGGCGGCTACCTGGAAATCGACGAGTACGGGGCCACGCAGCCCAACTTCTCCTACCCCGTCAATAGCCTCTACCTGGACTCGGATCAACTGACTCTGTATCAGAGCACCATCAACGGGGACAAAAACCGTTACAAACTGCGTCTCCGCTTTTACGACAATCGCCGGGATGCCCCGGTGTACTTTGAGATCAAGCGTCGGATGAATAATACGATCGCCAAGCAGCGTGGCGCCGTGCGGCGCGACGCGGTGGATTGGCTGATCGCCGGCCATCTGCCCGAGCCGGCGCACCTGGTGTCGAAAGACCCGCGGCAGCTCGTCGCCCTGCAACGGTTCTGCCAACTGATGCACGACATCCGTGCAAAGCCAAAAGCTCACGTTGCCTATTTCCGGGAGGCGTGGATCAGCCGGAATGACAACTCGATCCGCGTCACCCTGGACCGCGAGGTCAAATGCCAACCGGAGCCGACCACGCGATTGATCACACAGATGGACAATCCGGTGATCGTCTTCGGAAACGAGGTCGTTCTGGAACTGAAATTCACCAACCGGTTTCCTGACTGGTTCAGGCAACTGGTGCAGGTTTTTGGATTGATGCAATGCGGCGCGGCCAAGTATGTTGACGGCGTCGCCCTGGTCGGCCAGGACCGCGTCAACCGGACATTCGTTCTGGAGGACCAGGGGACACCGTTGAATGAGTTTACTCGCAGTTCGAAGGTCGGTGATCCCGTCGGTCTTACCGGCAAGTCTCATCCATGATTGAGGATTTTCTTCGGGGAGACGCCGCCATTGCCCCGACCAATTTTGCGGCAATGCTCCTGGGGCTGTTGCTCGCGTTTCTCGGCGGCCACGCCATCGCCTGGGTCTATATGGTCACCCACAGCGGGCTCTCGTATTCGAAATCGTTCGTGAATTCGCTCGTGCTGATGCCGACGATCGTCGCGCTGGTCATGATGGTCCTTTCCAACAGCCTGGTGACCGCCTTTGGATTGATGGCGGTCTTCGCCATCGTCCGGTTCCGAAATATCCTGCGCGACACGCTCGATACGACCTACGTGCTCTCCGTCATCGTCATCGGGATGGCGTGCGGAACGATGAAGTTCGCCACGGCGATCCTGGGATGTCTGGCGGTCTGTGCAGCCATGATCTATCTCTGGTTCACCGCCTTCGGCACGCGCCACCGTTACGATATCATCATCAACCTTCATTGGTCGCGCCCGCTGGCCGATCTGGCGGATCTACGCGATCTCTTCCATCGCCACAGCCGAAAGGCGCTTTGCGCCAGCCAGCGCTCCCACGAAGGCTACGAAGGCACCGACCTCTCGTATCGATTGTTGATGCGCGATCCTGAACGGCTGGACGACCTGTTGACCGAACTGCGCGCGATGCAGGGCGTTTCCCGCGTGACGGGCTTGAAAGCCGAAGAAGAATCGGAGGTCTAGCCGCCCATGAATCCATTGCCACTGATTCCGACGCCCCCCGCCCAACGCTGGCGCGAATTTCGTCTGCGCGGCATCCCCGCCATTGTCTTTCTGGCCGGCCTGGCGGGCGTGGGGGTGCTGTGGAACAAGAACCTGGTGCCCTCGAACATCGTCGGTGAGGTTCAGGGCACGTCCGCCATCGTTGCCAGCACGGTCGCGGGCCTGCTCACTGAGTTGCGCGTGGATCAGTACGACCACGTGACTGCCGGTCAGCCTGTGGCGAAAGTCATCACGACTTCCCCTGAAAACATGGAGGCGGCATTGGCGACGATCAAATCGGACCTGATTGTTATGCAGGCCCGCATGACGCAAGACCAGCAGCGCAACAACCAAAGCTATCAACAGCTCCGGCTGGATCTTTTGAGCCAGCGCGTGGACCTGGCCGCCACGCGGGCACGACTGGCCTTTGCGGAAAACGAATTCAAGCGAAACGAAACTCTTTTCAATGAGAAGATTGTCTCCGCGTTTGACTACGAATTTGCCCGTGACCAGCGCGATGCGCTTGTGGCCGAGGTCGAAGAACGAAGCAAACTGGTGACCGAATTTGAACAGACTCTTCAGGAAATGCGTCCCGCCGTGCCGTCGGTCCAGGAACCGCTGGTCCAGGACACCATCAGTGCCGCCATCACCGCCCAGGAAGAACAGCTTCGCCGCACCGAAGGCGGAACGACCCTTCGCGCGCCCATGAATGGCATCGTGAGCATCGTTTATCGGCGATCCGCTGAGAACATCGCGGCAGGCGAACCGATCCTGACCATCAGCAGCGAGAAGGCCGAACGCATCATTGGATTCATTCGTCTGCCGATCAGCTACCAGCCGAAAGTGGGCGATACCGTGGAAATTCGCACGCGGGGGAGCCATGCGCAAAAGGCTTCCGCCACGATCCAAAAAGTCGGCTCCCGCATGGAACTGTTCACCCAGCCGCTGCGCGTACGCGGTTTCGCCGCCGCCCAGGAACGCGGCCTGCCGATCCTGGTCAACCTGCCGGAGAATCTGAACGTTTATCCCGGCGAGATCGTTGATCTGTTCGTCAAGCAGACCGTCGAATAGTCCCGCGGGCCACCGTTCGCGCCAGTGCCTTCGCGTCGTGCGCTTCTGCATTTGCTATCCGGCCGCCTCCCGTTAGTTTCTGTGTATGCAAAACGCTTTTGCCGTCGCCGCGCACTGGAAAGGCGGGTTTGATGAGCCGGGTCTGCAATCGTGGGCGGAGGAACTGCGCGGCCGGCTGCCGGCGCAGCGAGTGTCTCTTGGACTGGTCTTTATGACACCGCGTTTTTTCCCGCACGCCGGGCACGTCCTGGAGATTCTGCGCGTCCACGCGGAACTTCCTCTTCTGGCCGGCTGTTCCAGCAGCAGTCTGATCGCGGGAGGCGAGGAAATCGAGGACGGCGCCGGGCTGGTGCTCGGCCTGTTCGCGCTGCCCGGCGCCGACTTGCGCGCGTTCCATTTCAACCAGGAGCAGGCCGAGGAGGCCAATGGCCCCGGCTACTGGCACCTGGAGAGCGGGGTCAATCCCGATCAGACCAACGGGTGGCTGATCTTCGCCGACCCGTTTCATCTCGACGCGGAAGGGTGGCTGCGCGAGTGGAATGAAGCCTACGCCCCCTTGTCCGTTTTGGGCGGACTGGCCAGCGGCGATCCTTCGGAGCAAACCACTCAGGTCTATTTGAACGGCGACGTTTTTGAGGAAGGCGGGGTCGCGATCTCCTTTGGAGGCGAGGTCAAACTGGCTGGCGTGATTTCCCAGGGCTGCACGCCCATCGGCCAGACCTGGACGATCACCAAAGTCGAGCACAACCTGATTCGTGAGATCGGCAACCGGCCCGCGTATGACATCCTCGTCGAAACGTTCAATAGCCTGTCTGCAGAGGACCAGAAGAAGACCCGCGGCAACCTGTTCGTCGGCCTGGTTATCAACGAATATCTGGACGAATTTCAGCGCGGCGACTTTCTCGTTCGGAATCTTCTCGGCGCCGATCCCCAATCGGGAAGCGTTGCGGTGGGCGCTTTGCCGCGCCCCGGCCAGACCATCCAGTTTCAACGACGCGATGCCACTGCGGCTTCGGAAGACATGACGGCGTTGTTGTCCCGTGCGCGGGCGCAGCTGGGATCGACGGCGATTTACGGCGGTTGCCTTTGCAGTTGCAACGGGCGAGGGCACCGGTTGTTTGGCCAGCCGAATCACGACGCCGGCCTGGTCCAGCAACGCCTGGGTCCTCTGGCTTTGGCCGGTTTCTTCTGCAACGGCGAGATCGGTCCGGTCGGCGACGGGAATTTTCTTCATGGCTACACAGCATCGCTCGCTCTGTTCGTGAAGAAATGAAGACTGAGGAGAGTTTGTCGTCCACAGACAGCAGCGGCCGGGATGCAGGGGCATCCGGGAATAGCCGGGTTGCTCCGCGTTCCGCGTTCCGCGTTCCGGATTCCACATTGATTCATTCGCTCGCTTCCATCACCGAGCCGCTCTCGCTGGAACATTTTTTCGTCCGTCCACAACCGATAGAAGTCGAACTCGGCAGCGGGGATGGATCATTTCTCGTTCGGTACGCCGGCCGACATCCGGATCGAAATGTCCTGGGGGTGGAGCGCTTGCTGGGCCGCCTGCGGAAGATCGACCGCAAAGCGCTCCGCGCAAGCCTTGCGAACCTCCGCCTCCTCCGGATCGAAGCCTCCTACTTTCTCCAGTACCTGCTGCCGGGCGAGTCGGTCGCTGCCTTGCACGTTTATTTTCCAGACCCGTGGCCCAAGCGGAAACATCGCAAAAACCGGCTGATCAACGCCGGCTTTCCCGACCTGGTAAGACGGGCCCTGGCGCCGGGGGGAACGGTGTATCTGCGAACCGATGACGCGGATTACTTCCTCCAGATGAATACGTCTTTTGAGGAACATTCGGGCTTCCGCCCGGTGGGAACGCCGGTGGAGTTGGGGGAACTGCTCACCGATTTCGAAACGGACTTCCAGGCCCGTGGAATCAAGACGTTGCGCGCGGCCTACCAGCGGACCTGAGGAGGTCAGATGTCAATCACCGGTCCGTCGCCGTCCTTGCGGTCGGAGCGCGACCGGGTCCGCCGAAATTCAATGCGGCTGTTTCCGGTACCGGTGACGCTGTTCAAGACGATGGAAACCAGGCTGATGATCAGCGCTCCGAAAAAAGCCGCGCCGAAATCCGCCACATGAAACGATTTGACGAGCTGGCCAACGAAGTAGAGCAGGAGCGCATTGATGACGAGCGTGAACAGACCCAGGGTGAAGATCACCAGCGGCAGCGACAGGAGCAGCAGCAACGGCCGCAAGATCGCGTTGAACACGCCGAGCAGCAGGGACGCCACGAGCAGGCTGGTCATGCTGTCGTAGTTGATGCCTTTGACCACATTGGCCGCCACCATGACGGCCACGGTGTCAACCAGCCAACGCTGCAAGAAAGTTTTTACAGGTGAAGACATTCTATCCGGCGGAAAGGCCTCTCGCGTGGCCCGCGTGTTCTAACCATTTCTCCCGATTCGAGAAAAGACATTTCAACCGGAAGCTCGTTCACATCGTCCGCTTTGTCATATGGTATTTCGCACAAGAGCCGGTCAATGGGTGAATGCGTCGCGCAACGAAGGCGTGAAACGCGGGACCCTGCTCCGGCAGGGACAATCTGCTGAATGGTGAATCGTCACGCGTGGAGGACGTGTCCGATTGGCGCCCGGAACTCATGCCTCACCCGCCGGGCTGCGAACCGGTCCGGATTCGAAGAAAGGTCGCGGACTCCCGAACCTCCAGAGTCACTGGCGGCAATCCCGGCGGTATCAGGCAGAAAGCCCCGGCCCCGAGCCGCTTTCGATGAGGGCTGTGATGGACGGTCAAGTCACCTTCAAGAACGCCGATGATTTCCAGCGTCGCGCCTGAGATCGAATGGCTGCCTGCGTCCATGAGGCGCGCCTCTTCGACGACGAAGAGGGGATCGCTGACCAGCTCGCGACGTTGCAAACGGCCGCCTTCCTCTTCGTACGATCGGCCTTTGACCATCGCGGGCTCGAAATCATTGAAGTCGATGCACTCGAGCGACTGCTCGATATGCAGATCTCGTGGTTTGCCGTCCAGACCGGCCCGATTCCAGTCAAAAACCCGGTACGTCGTATCCGAATTCTGCTGAATTTCAAAAATCACGATGCCTGCGCCAATGGCATGGACCCGGCCGCTGGGCAGGAACATCACGTCGCCGCGCCGGACCGGCACGCGGTGAAAACAATCGGCAACGGTGCCGTCCCTGATCTTTCGCTCAAATTCCGTGCGCGTGACGCCGCGTCGCAAACCGACGTAAAGTTCGGCGCCGGGCCTGGCGTCGGCGATGTACCACATCTCCGTCTTGGGTTCGCCGCCCAGTCGTGCGGCCACTGACGCCGGAGGATGAACCTGCAGCGAAAGCTTTTCCTGTGCGTCGAGGATCTTGATCAGAAGTGGAAAACGTCCGGATTCAGTTCCGGCCGATCCGAGCAGGTCCCGGGCATGGTTTTCCATCAGCCAACGCAGGTCTTTCCCTGTCAACGGACCGTTGGCGATGCCGCTAACGCCCTCGGGTCGATCAGCAATTTCCCACGACTCGCCGATTGACACATCGGGCGGCAGCTTCCTGCCATAGAGCCGCTCCAAATTCCGTCCGCCCCAAACGCGCTCTTTATAGATCGGATTGAACGTCAGCGGGTATAACATCGTGCGGAATCAGGAATTCAGGCCTGAAGGTCAAATCCCCTGGTGGTCGTTCTGGAGACCAGCACGGCCCGTCTGCCTGATCACCTCATGCGGCGACGGGCTGTTGATCCAGATAATGTCCGTACGACCGGAACTTCGCGTAACGCTGCTCCATCCGGTCTTTCGGCGACATTTTCTCCAGTTGTTCGAGGTGGTTAAGGAGATGAGCCTTGAGCGTTTGGGCCGTCTGGTCCGGATCGTTATGCGCTCC
>DATEKZ010000542.1:0-8977 GCA_035277185.1 Verrucomicrobiia bacterium | reverse complement strand
AGATCGGGTTCCTTCCCGTGCTGGAGCAGGAGAGGTTCGTTCACAAGCACGGCGCCGTCTGGACCCATTGGGCGGACGATCGGCAACATGTCATCCGCTTCCGGGAGATTCCCGAACTCGGGCTGACGCAGGACTATACCTATCATGTTGACCGCGGCCGGTTCGACGAGTTGCTGCTCAAACACGCGGCCTCGCGCGGGTCCCGCGTCCTGCAAGGGGCGCGCGTCGAGCGTGTGGAGTTCGGTCCCGATGGTTTTGCCAGTGGCGTGCGTGTCAAGCAGGCGGGACAGGAGCATTTGCTTCGCAGCCGGCTCGTCGTCGATGCCTCCGGCCGCGGCACGGTGCTCGGCTCGCAGCTCCGCCTCAAGCGCAACGATCCTTTGTTCAATCAGTTTGCCGTTCACAATTGGTTTGAAGCGATCGATCGCGGCAACTCGGAGACGGCCAACTACATTCACATCCACGTGTTGCCAATGCCGCGGGCCTGGGTGTGGTTGATTCCAATCACTGACTCAGTCACTTCCGTCGGGATCGTCACCGAGGGAAGCAATTTCGTAAAGGGCGGCGAGCCGGTTGAAGGATTTTTCGCGCGGCACATCCAGAGCCATCCACTGCTGGCGAAACAAATGGCCGGAGCACGTCCTCTCCACGAGTTCACGCGCGAGGGCAACTACAGCTATGTGATGGACCGCTTTGCCGGCGACGGCTGGCTGCTGGTAGGCGACGCCGCCCGCTTTATCGATCCGGTCTTTTCGTCCGGCGTCAGCGTGGCGATGGAGTCGGCGCGGCGCGCGGCGGGCGCGACCATTGCCGCGCTCGGGCGGGATGACGTGAGCGCCGCCAGCTTCGGCGCCTACGAGAAGACGTTGCGCGGAGGAGTCGATATCTGGCGCGAATTCATCGACCTCTACTATCAGTTGCCGCCGCTTTTCCTCGATCTGATCACGAGACCCGGGAGCCGCTGGCAACTCACTCAACTGCTGCAAGGAGACGTTTACGAGCGCTCTTCAGTTCCGATTCTGGAGGAAATGCGGGAAGAGATTGCGAAAGTTGAACGCGACCCAGGCCATCGCTGGCACTCGCACCTGAGCGCCGTAACGATTCAGTCAGATTAAAACGCTCGCCCTCACCTAGCTGCTGTTCTTCATCCGCTTGACCAGCATCACGCCGGCGCAAAACGCCAGGCACAGTCCAAGCGCCAGCATGTTCTCCCGCAGTTGCGGCGAGAAAATCAGAATGAACCCCTGCCCTTTCACCAGCGCGGCGAAACTCGAAACACAAAACGGCATGAGAAAGAGCCTGAACGTCTGCCATCCTTCCAGCTTGCTGGTGCCCTTGCTCGATGACGTTGTGCTGATGACCAGCGCCACGCCGATGATGGCGCTGATGCCAACCGACGTGAGCCAGAGCAGCGGGCTGGCGTCGAAATAACGAACCAGCACCACGAGATACCAGATCAGGTAACACCAGAGGATCAGCCTGCCGGTGGTCAGATTGACAAGGTATCGAATCACAGCACGGAAAGAGTTACGGCCGGGACAAACATCGCTTTCTGTGTAGAGCAGGCGTTCCAAAAGCCAAGGCATTTCTGATTTGAATCCCGTGCTTGTTTGTCGGCGGGCTTTGCTCTTTCATAGACCTCCATGTCGAACACGACGTATGATGCCATTGTCATTGGCGGGGGACCGGGAGGCAGCAGCGCCAGCACGTTTCTCGCCCGCGCGGGCAAACGCGTTCTCGTGCTCGAGAAGGAACGTTTCCCGCGCTTTCACATCGGCGAGTCGCTGCTTCCTTACAATCGGATGCTGTTCGAGGAAATGGGCGTGCTGCCGACCCTGGAAGCCTCCGGGTTTCCTGTGAAAACCGGCGCACAATTCCATGTCGGCAACGGTTCCAAATGCCTCAAGCTGATCTTCCGCAAAGGGCGCTACACTCGCGAACCCGCGGCCTTCCAGGTCGAACGGTCGAAATTCGACCATCTCCTTTTAAAGCATGCGGCGACGTGTGGCGCTGACGTGCGCGAAGGCGTCACGGTGACGCGCTTTGACAACAGCGCTCCGGATTCTGTAACCGTCGAAACGACAAACGAGTCGGGCATCGGCCAAGCCTTTCAAGCCCGGTTTCTCATCGACGCCAGCGGCCGTGGCAATTTCACCGGCAACCAGCAGGGGCTACGCGTCGTCCATCCGAAGCTGAAAAAGCTGGCCGTCTTCGGACACTTCAAGGGCGTGCGGCTGGACGACGGCGAATCGCGGGGCGACACTGTCATCATCCGTCTGGAGAACAAATGGTTTTGGATCATTCCCCTCTCGCCGGACAAGACCAGCGTCGGATGCGTGATGGACCAGGCGGAGTTCGTCCGGTTGAAACGCGCGCCGGAACAGGTTTTCGACGATCTCTGCCAATCCAGCGCAGTCGTGCGCGAACGGATGCGGGACGCCGAGCCCGTCAACGCCATCCAGACGACCGGCGATTTCTCGTATCGTAACAAGCGTTTCGTGGACCGACGTTTGATCCGTGTGGGAGACGCCGCGGGGTTTATGGACCCGATTTTCTCCGCCGGAGTTTACCTGGCGATGTATTCGGGCAGGCTGGCCGCGGAGGCCGTGATCGCCTCGATCGCCACGGGCGGCGAGAGCGCGCGGCAGTTGGTGCAATACGAGAGGCGCGTCCACGAAGCGATGCAGATTTACTGGGAGATGGTGGAAGGCTTCTACACGACGCCGTGGATCGAGGTGTTTTTCGAGCCGCGAAACAAATTCAACTTGCCCTCGGCGGTCACGGCATTGCTGGCGGGAGAACTGGAAGGCGGCTGGAAGATTCGCTGGCGGATGCGCCTGTTTTTCCTGATCGTAAAGCTCCACTCGCTCTGGCCGATCCTTCCGAAGATCACTTTCGGGGAAAAACCGGCGGGTACGGCAGGTGTTCCGCCGGATCACGCCTTTTCACGGACGGTTCCGGAAAAGGTATTGGAGTAATCAGCCGTCGGTCACTTCGCTTCCAAAATTACTGGCTTGGGCGGTTTCATGGGACGAATGGGAAGAAATGGGATTCAGGTGCGGTTTTGGTTGGCGCGATAGGCGAGGCGGGCGCGGGTCATGCGTTCACGGAGGCCGCCGTGTTCGAGAAAATCTTTTTCGAGGCGGCGGAGTTGCTGGTCGATAAGGTAGTTGGCCTGATGAATCAGGCAGATGGCAAGGTTGGCGATCACTTCCGGCGGGCGCGTCTCCACGAATTCACGGTAGAGTTCGTAGGTCTGCGGGACTTTGCGCCCGAGCCGGCGGACAAAGAGGGCTTCCTTGGAATTCTTGTCCCATTCGCGGTGTTCCCGGACACGGAGATAATCGCGGTAATCGTCGAGCAATTCCTCCAAGCTGGCGCGGCCTACGCTGGTGAGTTTGATTTCCGTTTCTTTGGAGGTAAGCGCGGCTTTGCTGCCCTCGAGAATGTTTTTCTTGCCGGAACGTGCAGCCTGGATCATCTGGTCAATCGTGCGGTCGCCTTTGGCGAGGAACTTGTGCGCGAAGCGGAAGGTGAGGTCGTAAACCACCTCGGCTTTGTGGAAGGAGTGGAGCGTCTGGTAATCTCCGCGCGGGGGAAGTATCGGATGGGAGGAATACGAATCAGGCGACGAATGTTTTCCATCGCTCGCATTCTTCGCATTATTCCCATGGTTTTTCATGACGGCAAAGGTTGTGACCAGTCTTCGACTGCGATGCCCTGAACAGCATGAAAATCGTTCGTGGCTTTGGCTCTGGCGGCAATCAATAAAATCAACCTCAGCCGGCGCCGGTTAAGCCCCTTCACTTCTTCTCGGGCTTGCTGGCTTCACCGGGCTCGGCTGGCTTTTCTTCCTTCTTCGGCGCTTCCAGGCCGGGAATCGGCGGCAACGCCGGGGGCGGAGGGTTGCCTGGCGTCGCGGTCGTGGCGGGCTGTCCTTCAGTCTTCGGCTCTTCCTTCTTTTCGATGAGCAATTCCTTCCGTTCCTTCAATAGAGGTTCAACGGTCCACTTCGTGACGAGGTAGGTCCACTTCTCATAAGCCTTCTCCTGTTTCAGTTTCTCCTCCTGTTGGGTCAGCTTCTCCTTGAACTCTTTATCGAGCTTCTCCTTGTCTTCGGGTTTCTCGTCTTTGCCCGGCGTCCGTTCTTTGGGAAAATCACCCGCAACGCCCATGGCCATGTAGTAATTGTCCTCCCCCGTCTTCTTGCCGATTTTGACGGTATAATTGAACCCCTCAAAGGTCTCGATCTTCGCGACCACGGGATGATCCAGTCCGGTTTGTTCCGGCTTCGCGTCGGGCGCGGCGACGTCATTAAAGCTCGTGTGAGAAAGTGCGTTGCCGGCAGACGAACTTTTGGCGGTGTCGAGTTGCTCGTCTTCCTTCAGGTCAGCCAGCTTTACTTCTCCGTTTTCCATCTCCCGGGTGAGTTTCCACGAATTCGTCTCGTTCGTGTGTGTCACCGAAACGGTCCTGATCTTTTCGACCTTGAAGAAGTCCTTGTTGATCCACCGGTCCGCTTTGGCTTCCACTTCCGACAAGGCGTCGGAAACGACGGCGACTTCCTTGGGACCGTTCAGCACGAGAACGTAGCGGCCATCCGCAAACCCTTCTGCGCCGCCATATGGCGAAGCGGCTTCGGACTTCTTCATGTGCTTCTTTCCGAGCAACACCGCCTTGAGCACTTTGCCCGATTTGTCCTTGAACTCAGCCCTAGTCCCCGAATGGGTGGCCTGGCCGGGCTCCACCAGTTCGATTCTTGCCAGGTGAGACGGGCCTACCTGTTCGGTCTGCACCACCTTTAATTCCCACATCTTGCGCAGCAGTTCGCCGATTTCGCCGAAGTTGGCCGGGTAGTTGTGGCGTTCGCGCACCTGCCAGGTGTTGTCCGCCTTGACGAGGTTCACCTCGTTGGTGGTTTGGCGGATCGTGACCTGCGCCACGTCGTTCAGGGGAAAATCCGGCAGGAGCTTCCGCCCGATCGCCGCGCCCGACGACTGATAGGTCGCCGCGTTGCGTTTGGAAATGTAGAGCCCGAGTCCGCCCAGGACCAATCCAAGAACGACGATAACCGAGAGTTGTTTCCGATTCATTTTGCTGCAGTTTTCTTGCGCCGATTCATCGCCAGCACGACGCCGCAGACGACGACCGCCACGGGCATGCCAGCGATGTTGAGCCATTTCAACCGGTTCTCGAGCGAAACGATATCACGGCGGAGGTTCTTTCGAACTTCCTTCAACTCTTTCTTGGCCTGGGCCTCGGTCTGGCGGAATTTCGCCAACTCCTGCTGTTGTTCGGGAGAGAGAATGTAGCGCTGGTCCTTGTCCTTTGACCGCTGAAGCTCATTGAGCTTCCCCTGCGTCTCGGAGAGCTTCGTTTCCAGCTCCTTGATCTTGTTCCGATATTCGCCCTGGGCCTTCTCCTCCATCTTTTTAACAACGGTGAACGGACGGTTCAGCGTGGCGCGGCTGCGCACGGCGATCAGGTTGCTGTCGCCCGCGAGCTGTTCCACCATGCTTTGCGCCAGGTTCAGATTGCCGTTCTGCGGAATGATGATCTTCTGGCCGAAGATGTTTTGAACCTGCACGCAAACCGGGTCGAAAACCCAGTCGCTGTCGCCGGCCAGAATGACCACCCCATCGGTCGTGGATTCCTTGAGCGAATTGTCCGTCTTCGGTTCCTCTTTCTTTTCTTCGCCTTCCTTCTTCTCGTCTCCGTCCTTCTTTTCCTCCGGTGGTGTGCCGGGCTTGCCCTCCGGAAACGCCGTCTTGAATTTGCCAGCCAGCCGGATTGCCAACGGGTATTCCTTGCCGGAGGGTTTGAACTCTTTCGCACCGCCGTACTGCGCCATGATCTTGTCGGTCAGGTCGGAATTCTGAGTGGTCTTCAAGAGGACCGTTTGTTTCAGTCCTTCCTTCGGCGTTCCCGTGAATACGCCGGAGTAGGCGAAGAGCAAATTGTCGAGCTGGCTGGTCAGGACATCGTCCGCGCCAATCGCTTCCTTGTTCAGAGACAGGACGGAAGCCGCCTCCTCTCCCTGCGGACCGCCGCGGTTGATCCGGGTTTTGAAGGTCATATCGGAGACGACTTTGGCCATATCGAACTCAACGCCCCACGCCTTCAACAGTTTGTCCATCGTTGCGCCGCTGGACGTGGCTTGTTGGAGCGGGTTCATGCCCGGAGTGCGATTGTCCGCGATGGACAGCGGATCAACAAACGCCACCAGTTTGCCACCACGGAGCACGAACTGGTCGATCGCGTATTGCGCGGTATCGGAAATCTCCTTCGGATAGATGACCACCAGCACTTTGATGTCGTCGTCGATCTTATCGACGGCCATCGACACCTCCTTGACCGTAAAATCCCGCTTGAGTTCGCTGACGAAGACCCACGGATCCTGTCCCTGCTGCTGGCCCATCCGCATCATCATCGGATTCATCGGCATGCCGAACACCGGCAGCGCGCTCAGCACGCCCACGACCGGCTTTTCCGCAGTGCCCACCTGTGAAATCGCCCGCATGATGTCGTATTCGAGCAGCTTCTCGCGCGTTGGCGACAGGAACGGGATCGCCGTTTTCTCGTCGAGCATGCTGATGGACAGGCCGAGATAGTAATTCTCGCCGTACGGCGGCAAACCCTGGCCTTCGACACCGTCCAGCCGCGCGGAGTCTTCGGCATCGGAGTCCGGCTGCGGATTGTATTTCTCGACGATCAACTTGCCACCCGCCTGCTGTTTCAGTTCGTCGAGCAGGTCGTCCACCTGTTGCGCGTAGTTTTTGAGGAAGACCGTTTCGGGCGTCGCGTTCTCAACTTGTGTGGCGTAGAATCGGAGTTTGACGGGCGTATCGAGCTTTTTCAGGATGGCCTTTGTGCCCTCGGACAGCGTGTAGGCTTTTTCGTGTGTCAGGTCGATCCGCGTCTTGAGGACGCCCGTGACCACGTTGAATCCAACGATCAGGACGAACATGGCCGCGATGCCGGCCGCGGAGTAGAGAATGGCTTCGACTTGCTTTTTCTTCATCGCTCGCTCTCCTTTTGGCTACCCGGCGCGGTGTCCGCGGAGGATCACGCCGGTGGTGAACAGGGCAAACCCGATCAGGGACACAAAGAATATCAGGTCCCGCGAATCCAGAACGCCTTTCTGAAAACTGTCAAAGTGGGTGATTACGCTGAAGGAGGCCACGCCTTCGACAATCCACGGCGCCGCCCATTGCGCCAGCATCTCGGTGACCGGTGGAAAACCGGCGAGGATCAGGAACAGACAAACCACCACGGAGATGATGAAGCTGACGACCTGGTTGCGACTCATCGCCGAGGTCATGCAACTCACCGCCTGGTAAGCCCCGGCCAGGAGGAAACACCCGACATAGCTGCAAAAGATCACTCCGTTGTCCGGATCGCCCAGGTAGTTGACGGTCATAACGATTGGGAAGGTCAACACCAGCGCCAGCGCCAGAAACGCCCATGAGGCCACAAATTTTCCGACAATCGCCTGCCAGGCCGTGATGGGCATCGTGAGCAGAAGTTCGATCGTGCCCAGGCGTCGTTCCTCCGACCACAGCCTCATGCCGACCGCCGGCACCAGGAAGAGGAACAACCAGGGCATCCAGAGGAAAAACGTGATCAGCGAGGCCTGGCCCAACTGGAAGAAGGGCGCGCGCCCCACCATGAAGGTGAAAAAGCCGCCCAGCAACAAGAAGATCACCAGAAAGACATACGCGACCGGGGACGAAAAATACCCCGTCAACTCACGCTTCGCGATGGCGGTAATGTTTCCAAGAGTCGAATTCATTTCCGTTCCTCCTTCACCGTGTCCGACATTGTGATGCTGCGGAACACCTCATCCAGCCGCCCTTCCTCGGTGTGCAGTTCCTCCACCTTCCAGCTTTCCCGCGCCGCCGCCTCGAAGACGCTTCGCGCCAGTTCACCATTGCGGCAGTTCGGCTGAGGAAAGATTCGCGCGGTAAAACCCGAAGGCGCTTCCTTGAGCACGGTGGTCTTTCGCGCCCCCGCCAGTTGGGCGAGTTTCTGGCAAGCGACCGGACCCGTGATCCCACTGACCCGCAACGTGACCGCGCCGGCGACATCCGACCGCTGCTTCAGTTCCTGCGGCGTCCCGTTCGCGACGATCTGCCCGCGGTCGATGATGATGGCGCGCGTGCAGGCCGCCTCGACCTCTTCCAGGATGTGCGTGGAGAAAACAATCGCCTTCTTTTCACCCATCCGTTTGATCAATCCCCGCACCTCATGCTTCTGGTTGGGATCCAAGCCGTCGGTGGGTTCATCCAGGACCAGCACTTCGGGATCGTGGATCACGGACTGCGCGAAGCAGGTGCGATGGCGGTAACCTTTGGAAAGCGTCTCGACACTCTGGTGAATCACATTTTCGAGGAAGCACATTTCCACCGCCCGGTGGACGGCTTTCTTTTTCTCCTCCCCTTTCAATCCGCGCAGTTCCGCCGTGAAATTCAGGAATTGGTACACGGTCATATCCGTGTAGGCCGGGGCGTTTTCCGGCAGGTAGCCGATGAGGCGCTTGGCCTGGATGGGCTGTTCCAGCATGTCAAACTGGCCGACGCGAACGGATCCTCCGGTGGGCGGAATGAAGCCGGTGATCATGCGCATGGTGGTGGACTTGCCCGCGCCGTTCGGGCCGAGAAAGCCGAGCACTTCGCCGCGCTCCACCGTGAAGGAAACACCGTTGACGGCCACCTTCGGGCCGAACGATTTGCTCAGGTTCTGAACTCTAATCATTCCATTTTCTCCATTTCAATGAGCGCCGCAGCAGCACGCCTGAATCTCCCTACGCCGGGTGCGCATCCGGAACATTAATACCTGTGCGTATTTTCATGACGGCGATATTTCTACACTATCTGTCAAGCAACGGATCGGTTTCTTTGACAATTAACTGGCAAAATGTTCAAAAAAAATCAAGCGTGTCCAACCGTCATGCCCGCGCCCTTCTCATCGCCCCGGC